>JAZDKM010000126.1:0-10112 GCA_043803085.1 Planctomycetota bacterium | reverse complement strand
AGCTTTCGGACTCCATCAGTTCGCGTTTGAGGATTTCGCGTGAGCGTAGATTCAGACTGGGGGGCTCCTTCTCTCGGACCGCAGGGCGGTTGCCGCCGACCTGCACATCCACGTCGACGTTAGTGGACCCGTCCCCGGCGGGGGCCGGGCGATCCGGTTCGATCCCGTAGGGCACGTCCTCGACCGGTCGGTCCTCGCCGAAGCGCACCAGCGCGACCACGAATTTGCGGGTCAGCTTGAAACGCCCACCGTTCTGAATCGAATGGGTGTAGTCGTAAGTTCGGGCGGCCTCCGCGCGCGGCGGGGGAGGCGGCGGAACGGGAGCACTGCGTTCGGCTGGGGGTCGCGAACAACTCAGCCCGGCGATGGCGCCGAACAGCGTGCAAGTCGCCACCAGAGCATAATGTTGCCGATTCATCGTGAAAGTTCCTCGGTAAAGGTTCACGGATTCCAGTCGAACTTCCGGGGTTCGCGGATGATGACCTGATAGTCGTGCACGTGCGGGCCGAGGCTGACGGCCTCGTATTGGGTCTGGGTGCGCGCCGTGCAGACGATCGGTTCCCAGTTGGTTTGTTCCTTCTCGAAACCCTGTTCGTCGGTGAACAGCGTGCGCACGTCCACGACGATGTCCTTGCGCGTCTTGTTGTGCAGGATCAGGCGGACGCGCAAGAGGCCGCTCTCGGTCCGGTCGGCGGCGGCGCTGTCCACGCGCAGGACCGACCTGAGGTTCGAGCTGTTCCACTGAATCCGCCCCTTCTCCTGAAAGGGGTCGATTCGCCCCTCGTTGCGGGCCGGGTGTGTGGAGGCACAGCCGGGCGCCATGATTACGGCCAAGGTCGTCAAGACCAGAAAACGTCGGATCATTACGTGGCTCCTGCTCAAGATCGGCCTGGTGGGGCCGACCGCTCTACTTGCCCTTCTTGCCTTTGGGGGGCGGTCGCAGCACGATTCCGGTGACCACCTCCTCGTAGTTACGGGTTCCCGGCACCGGCGGGACCAGGCACTTGCCTCCCAGGACAACGTGCGGTCCATATTCGCAGAGGTTGTTGCACCGCTGGTGATCGGTGGCCAACTGAACCCCGGAGTTATGGTAAAGCCCGATGAGACCCTCGGTGTCCAGGTCGAGACAGACGCCGTCGGCGTGCAGCTTGGCCATCAACTCATCGTTGGGCGTGCAGCAGCACGCGCCGCCCAGAATGATCGGGGTGCTGCCCGGGAGGTGCGGAACACCGTCGAAGCAATGCGCCTGCGCGGGCCGGGCCGGATACGCGGGCACATACGGCGGCGGCGGCTTAACACAGCCGGCCATGAGCCCCGCAACGATCAGAGCGAGCGGGACACCGACCCAACATCCCCGGCAGGGCGGTCGGAGCGGGAGCACTTCACTGCGCGGAAGGCTGGGTGAGTACATACGCATTATCCTGATTCTCGACCGTGTTCAACACCAGCACCACGTCGCCTTCGGCGGGTACGGGAACGAAGTGGCGCGTGATATCAAAGCGTGGGAGATACCGGTCGTTGGCGTCATAGCACTTGACCATGACCGTATGCAGGCCAGGGGTCACTCGCGCCGCGTAAACATGGTACTCGCCCGGCAGGGAGGACCAATAGCGAGCATCGCCCTTGATGTCCCAATGCCCGGCGAAGCCGCCGACCAACGGCGCGTGGCTCAGAATCTCCTTGGTGACGGCCTTGCTCATCTGGCGGCCGCGGCGGGTCTTGACGCCGCGGGTGACAGCCTGGTGATAGGTATCGAGCAGGCGGAAAGCCGGTCCGCCGCGGTGGCCGTCAACGTAGACGTCGGCGCCGTGCTCCTTGTGGTCCGTGCGGCGGAACTCATCCATTGCCCCGGAGGAACCGGTCAGATACTTCAGTGGACCGCAGCCCATCTCGACGACGAGGACCAGGTTTGCTTGCTTCTGGAACTCCGGGGCGAGGAAGGCCTCGAACGAGTCGGCGCGGGTCTGGGTAGGATCGGCATCGGCGGCGTCGGGCAACGTATTGGGCATCTCCGCGCGGGCGAGCCCTTTCGAGAGGTCCACCATGCCTTCGACGGGCGGTTTCGCCTTGGAGAACTGTCTGAAGCAGACTTTCTCAGCGGCCAGGTCGTCCTTATAAGCCTTCTTCTGGGCAGCCTGGATCTTCTTGAGTTCCTTGTCTTCGCCTTTGTGAGCCAGGCGCGTGCCGGCCTTGTGAAAGGCGACGCGGGCTTTGTCGTCGTCGTCGAGTTTCAGGCAGGCGCGGCCGAGCCAGTAGTGTCCCAGGGGGAAGTCCTCGCGGAATGCGGCCATGTCGTCATCGCGGGCGGCGGTGGCGAACAGTGACTGCGTAAAGAAGATGCGGGCGTCGTTGTACTCGCCGCCCAGGTAGCATACTAAGCCGGCGTAAAAAGCCAGCAAGGCACGTTCGTGTGGTTCCCCCTTGAAGAACTTGATCGCTTCGTTGCCCAAGGCCGCGCGCGTCTCGGCGTCGGCGTCCTGGTATTTTTGGACTGCCAGGTAGGAGTGCTTGGCCACCTGATCGGCGACCCCGTAGTTCCCGCCGAGCACCGCCAGGGTCGTCTCGCACATGCCGTATTGGACCATCTCGTTCTGGAGCTTCGGCGCCTGGCGGCGTTTATCTAGCACGGCGAGGCCGTCGCGGTAGTCGGGCGCCGGCACATGGCGGACCCCGAACATCGCGCGCTGCAAGCGAACCTCCTCGCGCGACGGTCCACAACCGGTCAGCGCCATGGCGACGACGAGCAGCGCGACGCGCGGCGGGCCGAACCTCAACCGAAAACCACGCTCGCCGAGGTTGGGGCCGGGCTGGTGTTCCCGTGATGACATGGGCCGCTCCTTACTCAACGGTACATGTTGCCCACGGTGGAGGCTTTCTTGATCTCGTACTCATCCTCCCACACGATGGCGGAGCTGGCGGCGTCGGTCAGCCGGAAGCTCAGACGGTAGTAGCTGGTCATGCCCTTGCCGGCGACGCGGTCGATGGCGGCGATCCGGCCGGTGAGGAAGAAGTCGGCCCCATAGCGGTCTTCCTGACCGGCGCTGGTAATCTTGCCGCGGCGTTTGTCGCGGTTCTCCTTCTCGATCTGGTCGGTGAGGGCCCGGTCCAGGAACGTGACACGCCCCTCGCAGTGCTTGATCAGCAGGGTGCGCATCTTGTGCGTGAACTCATCCCCGTCGATGTAGTCGTTGGTGTTGTTGACGACCTCGGTCAAAGCAACTTTGGGAGGCGTCGAGGAGTTCTGGAACTGTGGAATCCGCACGAGCGAGCGGGCCATCCGCTCGCAAACCGAGCGGAAGTCCTGGCTGGTCAGTCCGGTGCCCACTTCTTCCTCGGTGAGAGCGTCGGGGTCTACCCGCTTGGTCTTGCCCGTGCAGCCCGCCGCGAGGATGGCGATGGCGCCGCAGAAGGCCACCGGGAGGGTCCAGGGGCGGGTGGGAAGCTGTCGCGTGCCTCTCATGGTCTGACTCCTTGAGTTCGTTGGGACCGTTTGCCTCCGATGCGGCCCGGTCGGGTCAGGGCGACCGCGCCGGGCGCGGGCCCGCCTTCAACGGCAGCACGCACCGAAAGCCCAGATCGTCCTTTCGCGTGGCCGGCGTCAGTTGCTGAACGCTGCTGCACGTGCAACCGTCCGGACCGCTCCGATAACTGCCGCCCAAGGCGAGCTTGGCCGCACCTTGGTCCGGTCCCGTCGGGTTGCGCTCCGGCGCCTTGGCCCAGTAATCCGGCCCATACCAGGTGCTTAACCACTCGAAGACTCCGCCCACGCCGTCCAAGACACCGAAGCCGCTGGCGTTGCCGGGATGGCTGCCGACCGGTTCGACAACCGGCCGGTGTGGATCGCGGGCGAAGTTGCAGAGTTCCGCGCGCCAGTCAGCCCCCCAAGGGTACTTTCGCGGCTGCTCTCCGCCGACGGCGCGAAGCCACTGCGGGTAGCTGGGCAGTTCCAGGCCCCGCCACTCCGCGGCGGCCGCCGCGTCGTACCAGTCGACGCCAGCGACGGGCAGGGCTGCGCTAGCGCCGGTCGGGACGGACCAGGCCAGCGGTTCGGCGCGACCCGTGGCGGCGAGAAAGCGCGCATACTGCCCGCACGTGTACTCGCAGCGATCCACGAAAAAGCCGTCCAGCCAGAAGCGCCGCGGTTCCTGGCCAGGCACCGGCATGGTGACCCAGCCGGGCGGCACATAGACCATGCCTTCCGGCGGGGACAAGGCCCGCTGCAACAACGACAGGCAATCGGTCAGGTACACGCCGGCCACACGGGCGAGACGCTCGCTTTCGGCGGCGTTGGCGGATTGAGCCGCCCGAGTGTATTGGCGATAGACGGATTCGGTCCGGTCCAGGTCGGGTCCCAGCAACTGGCGGACGTCCGGCTGGTCGAGCTCCTGCCACAAATCCAGTAGCGTCTGGTCCACGGATACTTCCGCGTCGCCGGATCCGGGCGCAGGATCGGGGTCTCGCCAAAGCTCTTTGACGCGCGGTCCGCAGTCGGCGAGTAGCCGCGACTCGGAGCGGGCCTGGAGGAATGTCGAGCGGATGACTTCGCCGGTCCGCACGTCCACTAACCGCAGGCCGAGCAGGAAGCCCGAGGGCAAGCGCAACACGCTGCTCACTAGAACCTGTTGGGCGCCTAACTCCTCAACTCGCTGCGGCAGGACGGCCGCAGCGCGAGCAACCAGGGTGAGGTCCTGCTCCCGAACGACCTGTGCAGTGAGCGAGCGATCCAGGACACGGACGTCCGCCAGTTCGTTCATCGCCGTCACCACCGCCTGATTGACCGCCGCGCCGAGTTCTTCGCCGACCCGCGGACCGAGGAGGCACGGGGCGATGGCCACGGCCTCGCCCTTGCCTGCGAGCGCCGTGATGGCGGCGAGAAAGAGACATCCGGTGACGGGCATGAGCATGAGCGTGTTTACCTCCGTATCATCACCATTCTAACAGTGACACCGGAGAGGCGTCAACCGTCCGCGGCCCAGACCCGGCCACCGGTTTCTTCAGGCCGAAGGCCTGGCACCACCATAGCCGGGCGTAAGCAGAGCGCCGCTCCCGGTAGACGGACCCCGCCAATCCTTTTAGGCTGAAAGCCTTGTACCTTGGCGTGGGCCGGTGGCGGGCCTGCGGAAAACCTTAGCCGGCTTCTTCGGAGCGGAAGCCGCCGTGGCTGTGGCAGAGGCACGCGGCGCCGGCGCGGTTATTCTGGCGGAGATCTTGGATGAGGAAGCGGCGTACATTTGAGCGGCCAGTCCACAGAACGCCGCGACGTGCTCCGCCTCCTTCCGTATCGGCAACTCCCCCCTCGTGCTCAGCATGCCGAAAAGGGGTATTCTGCTATTCTCGCCGCGGCTCCGGTCCGATATCTCTACCAGATGCTGGGCGGCGGGCATGCGAACGCCGGAAGTAAAGGAAGAGCGAGCGAAGGGGTCAGGTGTTTAGACAGAGGAGACTCCCCATGAAGCCTGGACGTATTCGGAAGATCGCAGCTACGGTCGTCAGCGGTGCGATGTTGTTCGCCACTGGGGCCTGCCTCCCGGACAATTACTGGGCGGATTTTCTCGGCGAGTCCTTCTCCGCCGCGGCAGGCCAGGTCGTGGAGGACTTCATCAGTGATACGGTGGACGTCGTCGATCCCGGATCGGCATAGGTCTTCTCGCGCTCGCCCATTTCACCGTTCCGTATGGAACGGGAATCGCTTAGAATCCTCCGCGGGGAATCTCGAGTGCGTTCGTCTCCACGGGTGAGGGGTGCCCGGCCACCGAACTCGACCCGTGTAGGCCTCGCAGCGTGCGTGTTTAGCGTGCCCAACTTTGGGAATGGGACAACCAGAGGTGGAAAGGGAAGATCTTATGACGGTAAACCGTGTGCGCGTCATGGCAGGCTTGGGATGGGTTTTCCTGATCGCAGGGCCGGTCCACGGTGATGGAGCGGCGGACGACGTGCGGACCTTCTCCGAGGGCCAAAGCCGGCTGGCTCAAGCGGACTTCACCGGCGCGTTGGAGGCGTTTGCGGCCGCCGCGAAAGCGGACCCGCAAAACCCTCAATATCGCGCGAGTTTTTCTCTACTCCGGCGTGTACTCGAGATGCGTGATCGCCTCGAGACTGAAACCAACGCAGAGAAATGGGAGTCGGTCGCCCGCGGCCTGCGCACCTATTACCACGAGAACAACGTCTACTCCGAAGCTCTGGCTCTCGACCGCCGGACCCATGCCCGGCTCAACACCGCGGAGAGCGCGATGCTGCTGGCGGAAACCGAACTGGTGCTGGGGATGAACGCAGAAGCCGCCGAACTCCTCGGCGGACTCGACGATCAGGCCGGCACACCACGGACGCGGATCTTGCAGGGCATCGCCCTGGCCCGCCAAGGTCGCCCCGCCGACGCCCGCAGCGTCGTTCAGGGCCTGAAGCTGCCGGAAGATGCCGGTCCGGGTCTCCTCTTCGAATGGGCACGGCTCCGTACTCTGCTCGGTGAGCAGGAAGAGGCCCTGGGCGCCCTCGTCCGTTGCTTTGAACTGACGCCCCCGAGCCGTCTCGAGGGGATCAGAACTCATGCGCGGCAAGCTCCCGATCTGAGACCCCTCACCGAACTGCCTGAGTTCGCACGCGTGATGGAAACCCAATCGACCGTGCCCGAATCGAAGTGCAGCCTGGGGGCCAGTTGCGCCAAATGTCCCAGCCGAGCGGCCTGCGGTGGCGAGACGGCGAGCACTACGAGCGACAAAGCGGGGCGCTGATACGGCCGATACGGACCAGCATGGAGACATGACCACCACGCGCCGTCTCGTCCAGTTCGGTTTTCTGGTGCTGACCCTGGTCGGTGTGTTTGGCGTCCGTGGAAACGCCGAGCGGTGGTGCCCCTTCGGCGGCGTGGAGGCGGTCTACACCTACGTGCGGGAGGGCAACCTGCTCTGCTCGCTGGGGGTTTCCAACTTTTACATCTTGGGCGGGGTACTCGCAGCCACCCTGCTGCTGCGCCGGGCGTTCTGCGGCTATATCTGCCCGATCGGCACGGTGTCCGAATGGGTGCAGCGGGGAGCGGCTCGTATGGGCCTTCACCCGCTTCGCGTACCTTACCGGCTCGACCGCGGGCTGGCGTTGCTCAAGTACACGGTGCTGGGCATCATTCTGTGGGCGACTTATCAGACCGGAGAGTTGCTCTTTCGCGGGTATGATCCGTGTTACGCCCTGCTGAGCCGGCATGGCGACGACATCACGGCCTGGGCCTATATCGTGGCGGGTGCCGTCATCGGGGGTTCCCTTCTGCTGACCCTGTCGTTCTGCCGGTGGTTATGTCCGCTGGCGGCGGTACTCCATCCATTCTCGCGGTTTGGGCTGACCCGCATCCAGCGCGACCATGAATCTTGCGTCGGCTGCGCTGAGTGCGCTCGGGCGTGTCCCATGGCGATCCCCGTGGACCGGGTCCCGCGTGTCACCGCGGCGCGATGCCTTTCCTGCTTGAACTGCGTCGAAGCCTGCACCCAACACGCGGCCGGTGCGCTGCGCTGGGGGCCGCCCCGGCTCCTCGGGCGTGCCTGGCCGCAGGGGGCCCTTATCGGCATCCTGCTGGCCTGTGTCACCTCGGCGGTGGCGGCCACTTACGTTTTTCCGCTTCCTTCGTTCGTGAAGACCCGCGGCGACGCCCCCGCGCAGACTGCGACCCTGCGTTTGCAGGTTCGCGGCCTGACCTGTCGCGGCAAGGCGACACTGTTCGCTTACTTTGTGGAACGCGACGACGAGTACGAACTCCCGGGCTATTTGAAGATCGAGGCCTGGCCGGGCCCGGGCCTGGCCGACGCCCGCATTACCTATCCTCCATGCCAGATCAGTGAAGAACGGATTCGCCGAGCGATCACCGAACCTTACTTCGACGGGGTGCAGAGCGCCTGGCACGTGTCGCCGTTCGAGATTGCCGGCTACGACCCGCTCGGACTGAACCCACCATAGCCGTCTGTCGAAAAAGTCTGTGGGACAGACTCACCACCTGTCGATGAGACCTGATGCCCGGAAATAACCGACTGGAAAGCCGGTCCCATAAGGTTGTCTGAGAGGCTTCTAAGGCAGCGGCTCCCCGGAAGGATCATCCGTTCCAAGTCCGGGGGGTCCGTGCCCTCAGGAGACGCACCATGACGAGAACGTTTCCCTTGCTGGTGAGTTGGCCGATCGTCGTGCTCGGATTGGCCGCGGCGGAGGGGACGGCGGCGGCGCAGGACGTAGCGGCGCCGGCGAACAACAGCGCGCTCTCTTCTTTCTCGCTCTCCAGCCAGGAAGGCGGGGGTACAGAAGAGACGGGTGAACCCGTCGCGAAAACGGAGACTACCTCGGTCGAAGAGGAGACTCCTCAGTCGCCGTTCAGCCTTGACCTTACCTATTACCTATATTCCGATTACGTGTTCCGCGGCGTCAACTATTCCGAGTATGGCACCGAGGGCCGGGAGAAGCCCAACCACCAGATGACCACCGACCTGACGGTGGACCTCGGTCTGCTGGTGGGCCAGGAGGCGGGCACTTATGGTACGTTCTGCTTCGGAACGTTCTTCGAGTGGTACGCGGCGCAGAAGCGACTGGATCCGACGCACGGCGGACAAAACCTGCAAGAGGTGGACTACGCGCTAAGCTACACCTATGAAGTTGAACCCATCGCCACCACGTTCACCCTGGGCTACAACTTCTATACGCTCCCCAACGCCAAGAGCGGCAATACCTCGGAGTGGTCGCTCCTCTTGGAGCACAACGACGCCTGGATGTGGAAGTGGCTCCTGCCCGACAACGAGGACGGCATCTTGAATCCATCGTTCTTCTTCGCCCAGGACGTCGAGGCGGCGGACGGCGGCTCCTGGATCGAGTTCGGCCTCAGCCATGATTTCGCCCTGTTCGAGAACTTCACCCTGACGCCCGGCGTGATCTTCGCCATCGACCATCGTTATCTCGATCCGGTCCTCGGAACCGGCGACGGCGCGACCCAGATGGCCTACATCCAGTACGGTCTCATTGCCAGTTACGATCTGGCCCCGTTGCTGCATCTGCCCGAACGGATGGGGGCCGTGACGCTTTCGGGCTTCTTGTATTACAACGACGCGGTGGGCAACCTCGCGGACCACGGCCGGATTGAGGATGAGCTTCACGGCGGGATGTCCATCGGCTGGTCGTTTTGAGGACATCTACCTTACCCCTGATACCAGTTCCGATGTTAGTCACAGCCGAGCGGAGCAGCTCTTAACGGTCAGCCCAACACCGCGCGAACCCACAACCAGCCCCCCGCAATGGCCAGGGTGGTTAGCGTGACCGGAAGCCCAACCCGGGCGTGGTCCTTCCAGCCGATCGGCACGCCGCCGTCCAGCGGATAACCAGCAAAGGACAAGTGCAGCTTCTGCCCGATGAGCATGTTCTGCGGGTTGCCGATCAACGTCGCGGCGGAGCCCACGTTCGACGCGCATGCCAAGGCGAGCAGGAACGGCTGCGGTTTCAACCCGCGACGCAGGCAACCCTCCACCAACAGTGGGGCGACCGCCAGACAAACGATGTCGTTAGCCAACACCGCGGACAGCGCCGCCGCCACCGCAATGAGCAGCAAGAGCAGTACGTCCGGCGCGAGCCGGGCCGCGGCGATACGGTGCGTGACCGCCGAGTACATGCCCCCCAACCGAAACTGCGCGGAGACCACCATCAAGCCTAAAAGCAAGGCAATGGTGGGCACGTCGATGGCGTCCCAGGCATCTTGCGGGCAGACCTTACCCGTAGCCAGCAGCCCGATGGCTCCGAGCAGAGCCATGCCGGTACGGTCGATGGCCAGGCCAGGGATTTCCCCAAGGACCATGCCCAGGTACACGAATCCGAGAATTACCAAGGTCGCGGTATCCATGGGGGCGGAGTTATACCACGCCGCGAGGCCAGGTGCGCGAGTGCGGTGACGGCACGGCGCGCCGGATCGGTAACACTTTCGGCGGTCGTTAGTACCGGTCTGAAGGGGGGACAGTACTGATTGTCGACGGGCTAGGGACGGGGGCGGTACGCTTAAGGCTGAGGATTCAACTCGTCCACCGAAAGGCGCGTACGCCGATCGCGAAGCAGATGACGCCGACGCCGATCAGCACCGCACATGGCGCGACCATTTCCCCGAG
>JAZDKM010000125.1:0-2081 GCA_043803085.1 Planctomycetota bacterium | reverse complement strand
TGCCGGTCGGGTGGAGGTGGCGTTGCCGGTGTCGCTGGCAGAGGTGATCGAGGGGTTGAGTGAGGAGGTCGAACGCCTCACCGGTGAGGCCGGCCTTTTGATCATGAAGGCGGTGATGGACGCCGAGGTGGAGTCCCTGGCTGGTCCCAGGGGCAGGCACGATCCCCAACGTCGGGCCACGCGTTGGACACATCAGCCGGGCTACGTGGTCCTGGCCGGTAAGAAGGTGAACTTGATCAAGCCGCGGGTTCGCGACCTGGAGGGGCACGAGGTGGATCTCAAGAGCTACCGACGTTTCCAGTCTGCGCCGCGTCGTCAGCGAAGCATCTACAGGAAGCTCATCCACGGCATCAGCACCCGCAAGTACGAGCGGGCCATCGAGGATTTCACCGGCGGCTACGGGATCAGCAAGAGCGCCGTGAGCCGTGAACTGATTGCGGCCACGCGGGGTTCGTTGCAAGCGTTGTGCGAGCGACAGATCGACGAGCTGGGTCGGCTGGCGGTGTTGATGATTGACGGCAAGGAGATCGCCGGCGAATGCGTGGTGGTGGCCTTGGGGGTGGATTCTGCGGGGAAGAAGCACATCGTGGGGCTGGTGCAGGGGGGCACGGAGAACAGCACCGTGGTGCAACATCTTCTGGACGAACTGATCGAGCGTGGGCTGGACCCCAAGCAGCCGAGGCTGATCGTTCTGGATGGAAGCAAGGCGTTGCGCAAGGCCGTCAAGAAGACCTTCGCCGATCGCTGCCCCGTGCAGCGCTGCCATCTGCACAAGCGTCGCAACGTCCAGGAACTGTTGCCCAAGGAGTATCAGGGAAGCGCCGACCAGCGCATCCGCACGGCCTATGCGATGAAGGATTACGACCAGGCCAAGGCCCAGTTGGAAAAAACCGTGGCGTGGCTGGAACGGATCAATCCGTCGGCGGCGGGCTCACTGCGCGAGGGTCCGGAAGAGACGCTGACGCTGCACCGGTTGGGCCTGCCCGATCAACTGCGTAAGAGCCTGCAAAGTACGAACCTGATTGAGAGTGCCTTGAGTGTGGCATCCGGCGTGACCGAGCGCGTGAAGCGTTGGCGAGGCGGGGACATGCGACTTCGCTGGACCGCCGCCGGACTGCTGATGGCCGAGAAACGGTTCCGCCGCATCCGCGGCCACAAGCTGATGCCCCAACTGCTGGCGGCGCTGGACCGAATGGACAAAAAGGTTGCACACCCCTTCCACGCGGCGTAGCTTGGGAGGCGCAATGATGCGGAGAGCCGCCCAAAATCAACTACACTCGGGACAACCTCTAAGACACTGTCGTGTGCAAGAGCAACGCCACGGCGCAGGTAACGTACCGCAACGACGCCCAGATCGCCAGTAGCGCGAAAGGAAGGCACGTGACCGTGTCGCCGATTATGCACAGCCCCTTCACCGCGCTGCCCTAATCACCCGCCTCCCGCCCGTCGCCGTCGAAGAACCGAAACGACCGGTCGAAGGCCTCGGTGAAGTCGAACACGTTCTTGAAATGATCGATCGAGTCGTGCGACTCTTTCTGCATGACCCCGTGCTCCACCATGGCGAAGACGATCCGGCCGAAGTCCTCCGTCGAGCGGATGTGCCACTGCCCCAGCACCATCCCGGCCAGACCGCCCCATCGCCGAACGGCGAAGTCGCGCAGCGCCCAGCAAAGAGCCTCCCCCGACACGTTGCGGTTCACCTTGTCCGGGCCGCCCGCTTGGTCGATCGCCGCTGCCACGGCCGGGTCCAGCTCCCCGCGGGCGTGCCGCTCGAGCACGTCCTCGAAGTCGATCTTCTCGGCGGCCATGTACTGGGCCAGCAACTGCTGTTCGGGCGTGACGGCCCCGTGCACCGCCTGGGCCGCGTACTCCAACCCCTCGCGGACGAAATGATAGGCCGCTTCAGGGTACGGGCCGCTGCGCCGGGCAATGTCGCACAGTGACTTCGGTGGTGCTTCTTTCTCGCTGCTCAAGGCCGTTCAACCGTCAGATTCGCCGAATCGCCGACATGCCGCTACACACGATCGCCCGACGGGCCACGCGGCTCCCCAGGGCCAGCGCGCATAACTGGGTAGTTTAGG
>JAZDKM010000124.1:0-2289 GCA_043803085.1 Planctomycetota bacterium | reverse complement strand
AGGACTTTGCCGGCGATTGGAACGACGGTCAGCGCCCAAGCCAGCGCAAGTATCACACATGCCGTCGGTGCGAGCGACCTCGCAATGAACCCGCCGATCCTGAGCGCGAGACGCAAGTCTATCTCCAGTCCGTCACAGACGGCCTAGCAGCCCGTGGTAGAAGTCCTTCGGGCGCGGGCTTCTGAGTCATCACGCCGCGGCGAGAGTCGGAGGGTGGCAACTCATCGACAGAGCGTTTTCCGCTCCCAGGTGAGTGACTATCCTCCATGTCCTTCGCCAGAAGCGCGAAAATACAGTCCCGACGCGCGCAGCAAGGCCCTGCACGCCCCTGGCCGTACCCAAACCAAGTACCTTGCGCATCACCAGCGACAAGTTGAACCCGGCCACGTGGATCAGCAGACGTTTGAGGATGTTGGGGTGCCCGCGCAGGTGCGTACGCCGCATGCCGCCGGTGTCATAACAGTGCGCGAAACTCCGCTCGATCAACTCACCGCGCTTCCGCATCAGCCGCTTGCCTCGCCGACCTCGAATGCGTCGCCGGTTGGCGTACACCGCGTCACGCGCCGCGGCATTGTCAGACCAGTCCCTGCGACCCCGGTTCGGCTCCGAGATATACGTTCGCGAAACCATCCGCCCCACACCGGTCAACACTTCGTTGCTGTGGTACCCTTTGTCGGCCACCGCCTCCGCCATTACCTGCTCGCTCAAGTGCCGACCGGCCTGCTCATCCGCGAGGACCTCCACCAGGGTGTCCGCCACCTGCGGCAAGGTCTGCTCAATACTGTCGGGATCGCCGCGGTCCGCCGGCTGCAGCGTCACCGTCGCGATGGCGCCGGTGTCCATATCCACCGCGTGCTCGGCTTTATGCGCCAGATGCGTGCGGCCATCCTTCATCTTGGTGATCCTGGCGTCCGGCTCATGCGGGTTCTGCCAATCGTCGTTGGACGCCTTGTTTTTCCGCTGTTTGTCGAGCTTGACCAGATCCTCGCGCGTCGGCGTCTCGATCCCACTCTCCTGGGCCAGGCGGGTCAGGAACTCCTGATAGCCCTCGCCGCTATCCCGCCGCACGATGCTCTTCATCGCCGCGTTGGCCTCCAGCGTGGTCGCATCGACGCCGAGGGTCTTGCCCTTCAGAAGGCCCTCTTCCGCCAGCACCTTCAGCACCCAGGTGAACACCGCCTCGTGGGTTTCCAAGTCGATCAGCCGACGGTTGCGGCTGATGGTCGAATGGTCCGGCGGACTGTCCGTGAGCGAGTAGCCCAGGAATCGCCGCAGCCCAAGGGAGTCCGCCACGCGCCAGGCCATCCCACGCTCCGAGTCGATCCCCTCGAAGTAGCCGATCATCATCAAGCGGAAATACACCGCCGGGGCCAGCGAGGGACGCCCCATCCGTTCGTGGTAGAACTTGCGGCACAGGTCTTCGACGAAACGGTCGAAGCTCCGACCATCCAGTATTCGGTTGACCTGCTCATAGAACGGATGCGACGCCGACATCGGCAAGGCCGAGGTGGGAATCCAGAAGCTTCCCTGGTCGTCCTGTTCCCGAGTACCCATGGCCATCGCTCAGCCCTCCGTGACTTACTTCTCCACTTACCTCCAACTTCCCGGCAATC
Organism: Planctomycetota bacterium; assembly: GCA_043803085.1. Taxonomy (GTDB): domain Bacteria; phylum Planctomycetota; class Phycisphaerae; order UBA1845; family UBA1845; genus JAAEQG01. The sequence goes on along the minus strand of JAZDKM010000124.1, from coordinate 676 downwards.
TTCATACCGCATCGGCCAGGAGATGACTTTTACCACGGGCTGCTAACAGCCCGTGGTAGAAGTCCTTTGGGCGCGGGCTTCTGAGTCATCACGCCGCGGCGAGATTCGGAGGGTGGCAACTCATCGACCGAGCATTTTCCGCTCCCAGGTGAGTCACTATCCTCCAGGATCTTTGCCAGAAGCGCGAAAATACATTCCCGACGCGCGCAGCAAGGCCCTGCAAGCCCCGGGCCGTACCCAAACCAAGTACCTTGCGCATCACCAGCGACAAGTTGAACCCGGCCACATGGATCAGCAGGCGCTTGAGGATGTTGGTGTGTCCGCGCAAGTGCGTACGCCGCATGCCGCCGGTGTCGTAGCAGTGGGCGAAACTCCGTTCGATCAACTCACCGCGCTTGCGCATCAGCCGCTTGCCCCGCCGACCGCGAATGCGCCGGCGATTGGCGTATACCGCATCCCGCGCCTCGGTGTCGCCGGACCAGTTCCTACGACCCCGTGCCGGCTCCGAGATATACGTCCGCGTAACCATCTGCCCTACGCCGGTCAGCACTTCGTTGCTGTGGTACCCTTTGTCGGCCACCGCCTCCGCCAGCACCTGCTCGCTCAAGTGCCCACCGGCCTGCTCATCCGCCAGGACCTCCACCAGGGTGTCCGCCGCCTGCGGCAAGGTCTCCTC
>JAZDKM010000123.1:0-14249 GCA_043803085.1 Planctomycetota bacterium | reverse complement strand
GCGGAAACCGAAGCGGGGAATCTCCTCATTCTTGATGATGTCCGCCAGGCGCTCGCGGACATAAGCAGCATCGATGCTCACGGACTGCCCGCGACGCTCCGGGGCCTCGAACGACAGCGACTCCATCAGCTTCTCGGTAATAGTATAGAGTCGCCGGGCCCCGATGTTTTGCGCCCGCTGGTTCATCTGGGAAGCCAAGGCGGCCATTTCTCCGATCGCGTCCGGCGTGATCTCCAGCTTCACCCCCTCGGTCGCCATCAAGGCGATCTGCTGGGTCGTCAGTGCGTTCTGCGGTTCGGTGAGGATCCGGAGGAAATCCTCCCGGGTCAAGTCCGCAAGCTGGACCCGGATCGGAAACCGTCCTTGCAGCTCGGGCATGAGTTCGTTGGGGCTGCTGCTGTGGAACGACCCGGCTGCAATAAAGAGGATATGGTCCGTCCGGATCGGACCATACCGTGTCGTCACGGTGCAGCCTTCCACCACCGGCAGCAGGTCCCGCTGCACACCCTGCCGCGACACCTCGGGCCCGTACCCGCCGCCCGAGCCGCACAGCTTGTCCAACTCGTCGACGAAGATGATCCCACGGTTCTCCGCCCGGCGCAGGGCCATCTCGATGACCTTCTCCCGGTCGATGAGCGTCTCGCACTGCTGCTCGAAGATCACCCGGCGGGCCTCATGGATCGGCAACCGCCGGCTCTTGGCCCGGCCGGGCATCAGCCGCTCGAGAAAGTTCTGCATCTCCGGGTCAATCTGATCGCCGACGGCGGCGAACATGCCGATCGGCGTGGCTTTCTCCTCGACGGTCACTTCGACCGAGCGGTCGTTCAGCTCGCCTGAGCCCAGGCTGACCCGCAGCTTCTCGCGGTTCCGGTGCCGGCGTTGGGCCGCATCGCTTCCGGGATCCTGGTCCGCGCGGTCGAAATCCGTCGGGGGCATCAGCGCATCGAGGAGCTGCTCTTCGGTAAGTCGCTCCGCCTCGGCGCGCACCACCTCGCGCTGCTCGCTCCGGACCATGTGGATGGAACGATCCACCAGATCGCGCGCCATGCTCTCCGCGTCGCGACCGTGATAGCCCACCTCGGTGTACTTGGTGGCTTCGACTTTGATGAACGGGGCATTGACCAGCGCGGCGAGCCGCCGGGCGATCTCCGTTTTGCCCACCCCGGTGGGCCCGATCATGATGATGTTCTTGGGTCCCACCTCCTCGCGCAAGCGCTCGGGCAACTGCTGGCGGCGCCACCGATTACGGATCGCCACGGCGACGGCCCGCTTGGCCTCGTCCTGTCCGACGATGTATTTGTCCAGTTCGCTGACGATCTGACGCGGCGTCAATTCTTCCATCGTGCTGCTCGTACAGGTTCGCGCGGCGGCATCGCCTGCCGCATGAAATTACGGTACAACATCAGATACCGGTCCGCAACCGGAAACCCGGTGAGCCGTACCAAGAGGACGGCGGAGCCTGCGTTATGCCGCGTCGCGTGTGGATCGCTTTACTGGTCCCGATCATTCTGGCCGCCCGGTGTAGCGAGCCGGAGCCGGACGCGCCTCCCGTCGCCACCCCTTTGCCCGATGCCCCGGCCGCCGCCGCGCCGCCCACGACCGCGCCCGTGCCACCTGAGCCGGAGAACACCGGCACGCCTGCTCCGCCGGACCAGCGCGCCGACGAGCTTCCGGCGAACCGCTGGCTGCACATTGAGCGACTCTACGAGCACGTCGAGGGCGGCTGGGTCACCGGCCACAACCCAACGCCGAATAGAATCATCCTCGAAACCCAGAACGTGGCACAGTTCTCAATGGACGTCAGCCGACTCCAACTTGACTGGGGCAGTCGCGTCTGGGTGCGTATCAATCAGCAGACCTTCGAGTTGACCCACAAACTCAATCCCGTCATCCACCTGCGCGAGACCCTCGAGGGCGTCTGGGAAGTCATCGAGCCGCAGAAGGAATAGCCGGCTGAGATCGCTGCCAACGACTCATTGCGGATTTCGGATTCTGTGAGCCTCACCTCGACTTGAGCCGCGACCGTGAGGGAGCGGACCCCAGAAAGAGAGGGGACCCAAGAGGCAGAGGGTCTCGGGAGGCGAAGTTGCTTGTCTCCCGAGCCCTTGGCCCCTTGAGCCCTCAGTCCTACGTCCTGGTCTAATCCGCGCCCTGGGCCAGGAAGTCTTGCAGGATGGCGCCGACCTCCGGCCGGTAGAGGGAATGATAGGGATTGGTCACTTGGATCTCGGGTTTGAGCAGCACCAGTACGAAGTCACACGTCCGGCCCAGCCGGTCCCATTCGGCCAAGGCGGTTTGCAGGGATGCCGTGAATCCGGCGTCGTCCCGATCCGCCTCGTTGGGGTTGGCTGCCCGGCGTTCCTCGTCCACCCACAGCGGCCAATCGTCGCCCATGAGCAAGGTGAAGCCCGCCGGCAACTCCGTCTGGCTCAGGGTATCGAGCATCTCGGAGAAAGGCGTGGCGGCGTATGCCGCTGCGTCGGGATCTAAGCCTTTCAGCATCAGCGAAGCCCCCGCCGGCGCGGCATAGCTCACGATCCGCTCCATCTCCGGAACAATGCCGCTGCCGATGTGACGGCGGGTCCACAGGGGTCCGGTGGCCAGAAGGGTCGGTGTTGCGGTGAAGTGCGCCGAGTAGAGGCCGATGACGTCATCGATATACACCTCCCAGCTCTCCTTGGTCCACCCCGCGGCGGGCAGCGCGGTGCTCCCGCCTCTGCTGGGGTCGGCGACGGTAAGCCCGAGGTGGCCCACGGCCATCCAGACGAACGTGACGCGCGGGTCGCCGTCATAGCGCGCCGCCAAGGCAGCCAGATATTCATCGTACAGAGTCAGAAACAAAGGAGAATCCCACACCAACGGCACGCGGAGCGGTTCCACGTCGCGGGGTTTGGCCAGGAACTCGGTGTAGGGAACGCCCTCCTCATAGATCCAGCTCGGCACGTGGGGATCCGACGAGGACCCGTTCAGGAGTCCGTTGCGGATGATGACCTGTTTGCCGTGGGCCGCCCACCATTCGATCTCCGCTTCCAGAACGCTGAAATCAAACACGCCGCGGGCGCTCTCGAGATCCGCCCAGGAGATGTTGACGAGGGCCCCTTCCAGGTCGGGGTGAGTCACCTCCTCGAAGGGAGGACGCCCGTCCTGAACGAGCCCGTGGTAATCCCAATAAAGACGAATCCGGCCAACGGTATAGACTTCCTCTGGTTCAGACGTCTCCCGCCGACGGGGATGCTTTCCCCGGATTCGGGCCTGCGCCGCCAGGTCGTCGCCGACGTCCACTTGCGTTTCAGGCCCGCCGGCCGCATACGCGGTACCCGCCGCGTCGCATCCTCCGACAGCCATGAAGACTGCTCCAGCGAACAGCAGTCCGCCGGTGCATAGCGCCCCCAGCGCGTTGCGCGAGTACCCCAAGCCTGAAGACATCTTTAGCTCCTTTCCGTTCGTGTGCGGGAATACCTCAGTCCCCCAGAGTGAGCGGTATCCCCTTCCCGACCTGCTGCCCTGCTGCCACCCTCCCAGCCCAGCGAAGCGTTACACCCCTAACGAAACTCGCGGGCTCAACAGGGCTGTACGATATAAACGGTCCCTGAAGCAAAACCGTGCTCAGGAAAGAAGCTCTCCCCGTCGGCGCCGCCGATAAACATCGTGTTTCCAGCCGCGCACGGACGTGGTCCGCGTCTTTCGCTCTCTGTTAGTATTCGGCGCGCGCTCACCTCCCACGCCCCGCCCACCGACCAGCCTCCGGTGGAACCAGGGGCCGAATCCCCGCAGGGAATCTTCGAATTCGGCGACCATGACCAGACTGAACGGTTGAAGTCCTGCGCGAGGCCGATAGCATGACCATCTGGGCCAGCTTTGTGCTTCCGCTTGTGGTATGTGGCCACGTGGTCAGACCGGAGAGGCCGAAGTCGCCCCATGACCCGAACCTTGGCCAAGCCTGAACTCGGCCGGTTGATATGAACAAACGGATCGGGGCTGCGACAGATGACTTCGCCGTGCCCGTCAAGATCGGCTTGAACCGCGTGGCGCATCTCGGTTTCGGCAGCGTCGAGCTCGGGATCTCCTCGGCCGAGTTGGACCCGCGCGCCCTGACCCGCAGCGGGCGGCGGCACTTGGCGCGTTACGTCCGGGACTTGGGGTTGAGTTTGTCGGCGCTGGCCGCCGACCCCGCGCACGCCAAGCCCCTCGGGGCCGCCAACCTCGAGGCCCGGATCGACCATGCCCGCGCGGTTCTCGAAATGGCGGCCGAGGTTGGCGTTCCTGTTGTCACGGTGCGGTTGGGGCGGCTGATCGACCCGTCGACCCACCAACGCACGGACCAGGCCGGCGAGGTGCTGCAAGTTCTCGGGGAGCACGCGGATCGCGTCGGCGCGGTGCTGGCCATTCGCGCCGGGGACGACGGTCCGGACGACTTGGCGGCGTTATTCGACTGCTTGAGTTGTCCGGCGTTGCGCGTGTGCCTCGACCCGGCAGCGCTCCTGAGTGTCGGGAGGGAGGTCAGCCGCGCGGTGGAGTCTCTGGGTAAGTACGTGGCCCTCTCGCACACCCGCGACGCGACCTTGACGGGGAGTCCCGAGCGCCTGGTAGAAACCAATCTCGGGCGGGGCGAAGTCGATCTTACCAGGTACTTGGTTGCGCTCGCGGCGGCGGGTTATGCGGGCCCGCACATCGTGCGCCGTACGGACGCGCTGGACCCCATGTCCGACCTGGCGGAGTCCAAGGCGTATCTGGAAGCGCTGCTGAGGCGTGTGACCCCGTGATGCGTAGGTCGGGCCCTGCCCGACCTGCGGGGTCATGTCAAATGCTAAGAGCGTCTAACAGAACCCGTGGCACCGGCGTCCCGCCGGTGGAATCACAGGCCGGAGGCCTGTGCCACAAAGGGTTATGTCAAACACATTAAGGGTCGGGAGACCTGTCGCTGAGGAGCCACCCGGGGCAACGTGACGATGAAGGTACTACCCTTGCCCTCCTCGCTCGCCAGGGTGATCTCGCCGCCGAGCAATTGGGTGAGCTCTTTGGCGATCGCCAGCCCCAGCCCGGCTCCGCCGTGCTCGCGGGTGACCGACGAGTCCAACTGGCGGAACTTCTCGAAGACCACCTCCTGCATCTCCTTGGGGATGCCCGGCCCGGTGTCGGAGATGCTCAGGCGCACCTGATCGTCCCCGGCGAGTCCGGCCGTCATACGCACCATGCCGCCGGTCGGGGTGAACTTGATGGCGTTGCTCACCAGGTTGTAGAGAATCTGCTTGATTTTCCCAGGGTCGGAGTGCAGCCTGGGGAGAGCGCCGTCCACCGTCCAGCCCAGGGTCAGGTTTTTCTTGTCGGCGATGGGCCGGTGGAACTCGATGACGGCTTCGCAGGTGTCGGCGAGGTCGAACTCCGAGAGATGCAGCTCGAGCTTGCCGGCCTCGACCTTGGCCAAGTCCAGCAAATCGTTGATGATCTCCAGCAACATCCGTCCGCTGGTCAGGATGTTGTGGGCCCAGCGATTCATCCGCGACTTGTCCTCCGGCGGGTTTTCGCTCGCGTCCGCCAGCAACTCGGCGAAGCCGATGATGGAGATCAGGGGCGTGCGCAGCTCGTGACTCACGTTGCCGATGAATTCGGCCTTGAGTTTGTTGCTCTCGAAGAGGGCCACGTTGGTTTCGGCCAACTCCCCCAGCTTGATGTCGAGCGAGCGATTGATTCTAGTGAGTTCCTCCTGCTGGGCCCGAAGGTGCGTGAGCATGTCGTTGAACGCATCGCCCAACTCCTCGAATTCGTCTCCGGTCGCAATGGTCGAGCGGACTTGCAAGTCGCCCGTGGTCACCTGCTCCGCCACCTTACGCAGGTCGCGGACCGGGGCGAGGATCAGCCGCTGCATGATCAGGTAAAAGACCAGCAGGGCCAGCAGCATCCCGGACAGGCCGGCGCAAACCACGGTGATGAGGTTCCAGGTGTTCAGGTGCGACCAGGGCACCCGGACGTCGATGATCCCCTGCAGGGCACCCGGCTGGACCTCGGTCTCGGAGGCGCGCACGGCCATGGCCAGCCGGATGTGCGGAACGCCGTCCAGGGTCTGGAACCGGTAGGCGTAAAGGGCCGTGGGATCGGCGCGTAACTGTTCGGTACGTTGCACGATGAAGCCGCCGTCGGAGCCTTCCCGTTGGGCTTTATCCTTCAGCGCTTCGGCCGCCTCGATGGTGATCAGACGGGGCACGGGCACATCGCGGTTGATGTTGAACAGCTTGGCGTACAAAGGCCAATTCTCGGTGAGCTGCGCTTGCGCCTCGCCCCAGTCCGAGCCCTGCAGCGGCGCCGCCAGACGGGCAATCGTGGCTATCTGTTGGGCCTTGCGGAACCCGGCTTCGTCGTTCAGGCCGGCCATCTGCACCCAGGGCATGAACAGGGTGGCGGCCATGATGGACAGCACCGCCAGGCCGAACAGGAGGAAACACTTGTTCGCCAGGGATAGATGGAACCGAGTCCGCTTGGGCATAGGAACGCAGCTTACCGATCGGGCCGGAGGTTGTCACTCCCGGGCTGGGCACCGTCACTCCGTTCCTTGGCGGGCCGCCGGGAACAAAACAGGTGTTGATCTTGCGGAAAGGGAGGGTATGTTACGCACGTTCACGGTGGCCCGGCGACTCGGCGCGGAGTTGTGAAAGGGCATCTATGCGCAAGGTCTTTCTGCTGTCGTCCTTTTCGGTGGTGGTCGCTTGGGGTTGTTCCGAAGTGACGCGCGACCGCTTGACGCGGTTCTTCTTCGAAGTCCCTGACCGGACCGAGACCAAGACGGCGGAGGCCGCGACGACCCTACCGGCTGAGGAAACCCCGTCCGGGGCTTTACCGGAACCGCAGTATGCCTCGGTCCACGTTCCCTTCGCGGAGCGGCGCTGCGGCGGCTGCCATGACGCGGCCCGACACATGCGGGTGGTTGACGACCTGGCGTCCGCCTGTCGCCAATGTCACGAAGGTTTCTTTGGCGGCGCGGTGACCCACGAACCGGTGGCCGGAGGCCAGTGCGCCAACTGCCACCAACCGCACCACAGCCGCTATCCATACCTGCTCAAGGCCACGCCTTTGGAGACGTGTACGCAGTGCCACGATGCCCCGGAAGACTTGAGTCGGCCGGCGCACGGCGGTCCGGAAGTCGAAAACTGCACTGCCTGTCACGATCCCCACTTTGGCACCGCGCCCTATCTCAAACCCAAACCCGGTACCACCGCGCCAGCCCGGGATCATCCCAGCGACCCGATTTGACCAAGGAGCACGCCCATGCGGAGAAAAACGCGCGTCTGGTCCAACCCGGTGCCTCTCGCCATTCCACGGATACCGCGATTTCGACGCGGACGGGGGACCGCACCCGGGTTCAGCGCCTGGTGGGTGGGACTGGTGGCCACCCTGGTCCTGGTGGCCTTGATCGGCTGCGGGACAAACATCGATGCCCTCGCGGCCCAGACGGGGAACGCCGCAGCTACCAGCGTGCTGGATCTGCTGCTCACTGACTTCGCCAACCAAGTGGCCGATGCTTTCGACCAGAACGCCCTAGAGCCCTCGGAAGACGGCGGAGACGGCGATGGTGGGGACGGCGGCGATGGCGGCAACGGCGGCGGCGGCCCCGCCGGCCAACAGGTTTTCGAGAGCAAGGGTTGCGGTGCCTGCCACGGCGCGAACGCCGAAGGCGGCAGCGCTCCCGCCCTGGCGGGCGCGGATCAGAGCGCCGCCTTGGAGGAGCGCTTCGGCGGGGGCGCCAGCCACTACGGTAGTACTTTAACCGACCAGGAGATTGCCGACGTTGCCGAGTGGCTGGCCGGCAGCGGTGGTAATGGCGGGGGTGGTGGCGGCGCCGACGGTGCGGCACTGTTTGCCCAGGACTGCGCGGCTTGTCACGGTGCCGACGGGGCGAGCGGATTCGCGCCGAACATCAGCGGCTTCACCGCCGGCGACTTGTCCGCGGGCCTGCAATCGGCCACCCACAGCTCGATGTCGCTGACCGATGAGGAAGTTGCCGCGGTTGCGGCGTTTCTGGGCGGCTAGGAAACTGCCTTTCGGTCCGTTGGTCTGCGACCGATCTCGGGGCATGGTGCGGGTGCGGGGCGCTCGGTATGTGCCACAACGGCGATGAAAAAAAAGTGCATTTTCCGACCGGACCGGAGCTTGACCCCTGATAGGAGCACACGTAAAATATAGTAACTTATGAGATGGGCGCGATGCCCTTTGACGAGCCTTCTTCCCGCAGCAGGTGGTAATTCTCCGGCCCGAACACCCCGCTGCGGGATTTCTTTGCGCCGGGCCCGCAATGGCACATCCCGCCCAGGAGCGTTATGGTAGAAAGGTGCGTGGCATCTCTTCGTAAGGCAGCGATGGATGTGAAACGATGGCCCTGCTTGACCAGGTCCTGAGTATGATCGTCTTCCTCGGCCCCATCGCGATGGTCGCGTACATGTTGCGTGTCAAGCTGGGCTTGACCAAACCATCGCACGCCTCGCGCCGCCCCCACCGCCATAGTGAGTTGCAGCCGCCGCCGCTGGTGGTCGTCGTGGCCTGGGTGGCGGCCCTCGTCGTCCTGATCCTGTCGCGAATCCTGGCGAGATGAAGCGCCTGGTGGGTTGCGAAACAGAACTGGGCGAGTTCTTTGCCGTGGTGGACGAGTTGGGGCTGAAGCGGCGGGGTCTGGTTGCCGGAAGAGCTTCTCAGGTCAGCGGTACGGAGGTCTTCTCCCCTCAAGCGGTAACGACGATGCCTTCGCGCCGGGCGATCTCCAGGATCGGACGACCCGTTTCCGCTTCCCACTCCCGTTCGCCGCACGGTATCGGCTCGATGCGGTTGTCGGCTGCCGCCGTGGCGCACCACAGGTGCTTCACCAGTCCAATTTGACGGGGAGCGTCGAATTCGGGCGCGATGACGATCAGATCGATGTCGCTGTGTTCCTCCGCTTGCCCACGTGCAAAGGAGCCAAACAACACCGCGCGACTCGGATGAATGCCCAAAGGGGGAAGTGCGGCCAGATAGCGCCGCACCATCATCACAACTGCGTCTTGAACCATTCCAGCATCTCCCAGGCCCCTGAAAGTTCACCACGGGCGGTTTCCAAATCCAGTGACACTTGTGCTGAATCGGGATAACGACCCTCCAACTGGTAAACTCCGAAACCACGAAGGAAAACCTCCCGCACGGGCTCGAGCACAAGCCCGGCGAGCTCGGCCAAGCGGAGCAGGTTGTGAGTCCGGGGTGGAACCTTGGCGGTCTTCTGGGTTACGTGCGCCTTGAGCATCTTCTCCAGCGCCAAGTGTGCAAAAAACAAGGCATGGCGCAAATGACCCTTATCAAACAACGAGTGAGCTGCCGCAAAGTCTTCCTCAGCGCTCGCCACCCAGTAATCTATCTGCTTCTGAACGTCCATCCCGAGTCGCAGCCAGCTCCATGACGCTGGAAGCTGGGGCCTCCTTACTGAAATCATACCACACCGGGTACGAAGATCATCAAGGTCACCCCCACAATCCGATGATCGCACTCGGACGCTTCCGTTTCCCATCGTTCCGTGGGATGATACCAGACGTGAGCGAACTGCCTCCCCGTTGCCCGACACCGACCATCCTGCATGCCGACGAGGAGCTGCTGGTGGTTGATAAGCCGGCGGGCGTGCTGTCGGTCCTCGGCCATGCCCGGGAAGCAAACCTGCCGGAACTGTTACGCGCGCGCCGTCGGGTACCGCCGGATGAGCCCTTCCGGACGGTGCATCGCCTCGACCGCGACGCCAGCGGGGTGATGGTCTTCGCCCGCACGCTCCGTGCCCAGCGGCGGCTGACCGAGCAGTTCGCCGGACGGCGGGTCGAGGAACTTTACCTCGCTCTCGTTCAGGGGCACATAGCGTCCGACGGCGAGGTCGATCTGCCGCTGAGCGTGGACCGAAGCGGGACGCGCACCGAGGTCGCCCCGCGAGGCGGCAAACCCTCGCTGACGCGCTATCGCGTCGTCGAACGTCTTGCGGATCATACGTTGCTCGAATGCCGGCCGCTCACCGGGCGCCTGCACCAGGTTCGCGTGCATCTGGCCGCCATCGGTCACCCGCTCGCGGTGGACCCGTTGTACGGCGGCGGACGGGCGGTGTTCCTGTCCGCCTACAAACCCGATTATCAGCCGAGCCACCGGCATGCGGAGCGACCACTGATCGACCGCCTGACCCTGCACGCGGCCCGCCTCACGTTCGAGCATCCCGCGGGCGGTGGGCCGGTTACCTTCGAGGCGCCGCTCCCGAAAGACTTCCGGGCGACGCTCTACCAGTTGCGGCGCGTGTGAAGCTCTACCCTCGGGGACGATCGGGGGCCTCCGTTCTGCTCCCCGGGGTACGCCGGGGATTGACTCCGCGGGCAGGTTCGGCTGCAATGGTGCTCAGAGCAGTTCGGGAGATGAGTGACAAAACAGGAGTCGAATCATGGCAAAGGCAACGCAATTCTGTGTCGGCCTGGATAACCAGCCGGGAACGTTGGCCAAGCTCTGTGCCGCGTTGGCGCGGGCCAAGGTCAACATCGGCGCGATTTCGGTCGCGGACAACGCCGAATGCTGTTGGGTACGGTTGGTGGCTACCCCGACCGCCGCCGCCAAAGCAGCATTAAAGAAAGGACGCTTTAACTTCTGCACGCAGCGGGTCCTGACGGTGAAACTCGCCAACCGGCCGGGCGAGCTGCAGGGCATCGCTGCCCAATTGGCCCGGGCCGGCGTGAACATGAACTACGTCTACGGCAGCAACGCCGAAGGCGCGTCGTCCATGCTGGTCTTGAGCGTCTGCGACCTGGATCGCGCGGCCAAGGCGCTCGGCGCCTAAACGCCCAGCGCTCCGTCAGCGCTGAATCCGTCGGTTCGACCGAGAGGGCGAGCCTCCTGCCGAGCCGAGGATCTGGAGCGGCGCGAACGCGTCGGCTCGCGGGAGGGCGAGCCTCCCGGCGAGCCGACTAGGTATCTCAGATAGATCAGGAGACACACACAATGGTGAAACCAGCGGGACTCTGCCTGTTGGCTGGATGGGCGATGGTGCTTGCGACCGGCTGTACCCAGATGGCCATCACGGGGGAAGCCGGTCGTCATGAGCAGGTCATCCACGGCAACGTGGGCATCACCGGCGAGAAGCACGAGTTGACCATCCTGTCCGGCTCGGATGTGGCCAAATTGTCTATCATAGGCGAGGACAACCGGGTCGTCGTCGAAGACGGGGCCGTCCTCCGCAAAGTCGAAATCATCGGCGAGGACAACGAGGTGATCTGTCCGCCGGGTCTGACCGTCCAGTACTCCGGGATCGGCGAAGGCAATCGCCTGAAACATCGGCAGTAGTGACGAAGCGACGGCCTACAGGGCCACCGGCACAGGGTGCACGCGCCAGATCTGTTCGGCGTACTCGCGGACGGTGCGGTCGCTCGAGAACTTGCCCATGTTCGCGACGTTGACGATCGACCTGCGCGTCCATCGTTGCCGGTCGCGGTAGGTTCTGCTGACCCGTTCCTGACACTGGACGTAGGCGGCGTAGTCCGCGAGGACCATGTAGGGATCGCCCTCGCGGAGCAAACGGTCCAGTAGCGGCTTGAACAAACCCGGTTCGCGAGGCGAAAAGACGTTGTCGGCCATCAACTCGAGGGCGGCCCGTAGCTCCGCGTTTCCGTGATAGGAATCCCACGGATCGTACCCGCCCTTTCGGCGTGCCCTGACTTCGTCGGCCGTCAGACCGAAAATGAACAGGTTCTCTTCGCCGACTTCTTCTCGGATTTCGATGTTGGCGCCGTCAAGCGTCCCGATGGTCAGGGCGCCATTGAGCGCGAACTTCATGTTGCCGGTGCCGGAGGCCTCGGTCCCCGCGGTGGAAATCTGCTGGGACAGTTCTGCGGCGGGGATGATGTACTCGGCCAACCAAACGCTGTAGTTGGGCAGAAAAGCCACCTTGAGCCGCCCGGCGACGGCGGGATCATGGTTAATGACCTCGGCGACGGCGTTGGCCAGTTTGATGGTCAGTTTGGCGTGGTAGCACCCGGGGACCGCCTTCCCGGCGAGCAGCACGGTCCGCGGGACAAAGTCGGCTTCCCCGCCCGCCTTAATCCTCTGGTAGAGGGTGATGACGTGCAGGAGGTTGAGCAGTTGGCGTTTGTACTCGTGGATGCGCTTCACCTGACAGTCGAACAGGGTGTCGGGGTCAAGGACCACGCCCTGGGTCCGGCGAAGGTAGGCCGCCAGACGCTCCTTGTTAAGGCGCTTGACCTCGCTCCAGCGGGCCTGAAACTCCACGTCCTCCGCCAGCGGAAGGAGCCGGCGCAATTCGGTTAAGTCGGTCACCCATTGCTCGCCGAGGGTCTCGCTGAGCAGGTAGGCGAGCGGCGCGTTTGCCTTTTTGAGCCAACGGCGCGGAGTGACGCCGTTGGTCTTGTTGTTGAATCGGCCGGGATAGAATTCATGGAAGTCCTGGAGTAGCCGCTCGGTCAGGATGCGCGTGTGCAGGGCGGAGACCCCGTTCACCGAGTGGCTGCCGACGACCGCCAGGTGGGCCATCCGCACCTTGGGCTCGCGCCCCTCCTCGATCAGTGACATGCGCGCCAGGCGCGCAACGTCGCCGGGGTAGCGCCGCGACACCGCTCCGAGGAATCGCTGGTTGATCTCATAGATGATCTCCAGGTGCCGGGGCAAAAGGTTGGCCACCAGCGCGGCGGGCCACTTTTCCAGAGCTTCCGGCATCACCGTGTGGTTGGTGTAGGCAAACGTGCCGACGGTGATCTCCCAGGCCTCGTCCCAGCCCAGGCCTTCGCGGTCCATGAGCAAGCGCATCAGCTCGGGGATGGCCAAAGCGGGATGGGTATCGTTGAGTTGGACGGCCACGTGCTCGGGCAAGCGCCGCCAGTCGTCGTGGTGCGCGGTAAAGTCGTTGAGAATGTCGTGGAGGGCGGCGGACACCAGCAGATATTCCTGCTGCAGACGAAGTTCCTGGCCCGCGAGACAGCCGTCGCTGGGATACAGGACCTTGGTGAGGTTCTCGGCCCGCGCTTTGTCCTCGCAGGCGCGGAGATAATCGCCGGCATTGAAGGAGCTCAGGTCGAAGTCGTGAGTGGACTTGGCGGAGAAGAGCCGCAAGGTGTTCACCGTGTTGTTGCGGTAACCGGGAACGGGCATGTCGTAGGGCAGGGCCAGCACGTCACGGGTCCCGACCCAACGATATCGGCGGTGTCCGGGCTCGTCGGTGTAGGCTTCAACCCGCCCGTAGAACTGCACCCGAAACGTATGCTCCGGCCGGGCGATCGCCCAGGGATTTCCGAACCGCAGCCAATCGTCCGGCTCCTCGACCTGATACCCGTCACGGAACTGCTGGTGGAACATCCCATAATCGTAGCGGATGCCGTACCCGTACCCCGGCAACTCCAGCGTGGCCATGGAATCAAGTAAGCACGCCGCCAACCTCCCCAGCGCGCCGTGGCCCAGCCCCGCCTCCTCTTCCCAATCGCGGACCTCCTCCAGATCGTAGCCTAGCTCATACAACGCCTGATAGCACTCATCGTACAAGTGCAGGTTGACCAGACTATTACCGAGCGTCCGCCCGATGAGGAATTCGAGCGACAGGTAATAGACGCGCTTGGCGTCCGGACGGTTGTCGTAGGCCTGCCGCGTCGCGATCCAGCGTTCGATGAGCCGGTCGCGGACTGTCATCGCCAGGGCCACGTACAGGTCCCGTTGGGTCGCGGAGCGGCGTACTTTGGCCTGGGTATAGGCGATGTGGCTGAGGATCGACCGCTTGAGCGACTCCACGTCGAGACTCCGACGGTCGTCACGGGCTTTGGCCATCAAGGGGGACGCTTGGGTATCGAGGAGGGTCATGGTCGAGTGTCCGCCGGAGGGTTACGGGTCGACGGCGCGGCCCTTAGAGCGTCTCACACAAAAACCTGTGGGACAGGCTTTCTAGCCTGTCAGACCGGCCGGAAAGCCGGTCCCACATTCCTTTGTTAGAGGCCTTTAGGGCACACGCCCGCTCTCCGCACCTGTTATCGGTTTTTCGGCACGGCCGGACCAACTGCCTCACATTTCTTTACTTCCATGAATGGGAGCTGTTCGGATATACTTAATGATGACAGATCACGACCGGTCGGGGCCGGTGGGGGTCGAGAAAGCCATGATGGATCTGCGGCCAGGGTTTCCCTCGGACGGGCTTGGCGGCCAGGGCAATCCTCTCGCTTCCGATTCGCCGGAAGTGTGGGATCGGCTGATCTCGGCGGTGGGGCCGGCATCGTTGCTGGTGG
>JAZDKM010000122.1:0-10485 GCA_043803085.1 Planctomycetota bacterium | reverse complement strand
TTCCTGGCCGCCTCGGCCGCCATCAGGAAGAGCCGCGCGGGGCGCTCCTGCCAGCCGTCCGTCCGTGTCCACAGGCAGTCCCGGGTGCGCTCGTCCAGGATTTCCTGGCAGCGCGCCGCCAGATCCTCGCCGAGCCGGGTCTTCCTCGCCGGGTCCGCCAAAGCCTTTTCCAGGAAGAAACGCGCCTCGTTCTCCTCAGCGCCTTCGCGGATCGCCTCCAGCCGCGCGGTGGACAGGGCCCCGTCCGGGCCGGGGGACAACAGGGCCGGCACGGTGTAGCTCAGGCCGAGGTTTTTCCACTCGGCCTCGGGGTAGCGGCTGGAAATGTTGTATTTCACGACGTCGCCCACCTTGTTCGCGACGGAGCCGAAGCGGGCCGGATGCTTGTCCAGCACCGCCCAGAAGTCCGCCCCCAGCCGCCCGAAGCCCCGGCAGCCGGCCGTCATTTCTCCTCCGTAATGGATGCCTGCCTCAACCACGACCTTTTCGGTATACAGCCGGTAGAGACCGGGGGCGCTTCCCACGTCAAGCTGCTGGCGGGGGAATCGTGTGTTGATGTAGGGAGATTTCCCCCACCTTTGGAAGTTGTAGATGCGCTTCGGGCCGGGATCTCGGGATTGTTGACGGGCGATGGCCAAACAAAGTTGTAGTAGGCCACCGGCTGGCCGGATAGATCGGGGCGGCTTCCGAGCGTATGGGAATGCACGTACCAGGGAGCGTAGGGCGCGGCGGCGGCGAGGTCCCCCACGGCGGCGTCGCTCGGGTGACGGTCGCCGCAGCAACCAATCATCAGAGATCCGCCGATGCCGTGCCTCGCCAGAATGTCGCGTATGCCGTCAATGGCCGGACGCCAGAAGTCCGGGCACTCCAGAGCGCCCCACGCGGGCCCTCCGGCCTCCTCCAGAAGACCGGTGTCCGGGTCCTGGACGGAGATGAGAATTTCCCGGTCCGTGCTGACCCACCCCATGCCGCCACTGTGCCGGGTGGTGCCGCCCGGTTCCCAGGCGTAGAGGATCACGACGGGAATTTTGCCGAGGTGCTTGACCGCCATGTTTATGTAACGCTCGGCGATGGACAGGTCCGGCGCCAGGCTCCCGTCCGGCCGCCGCGTCCAGACCACCATCCCGTGCTCGTTGCCGAAGTGCGTCCGCCGGATCAGGGTGATTGTGATGGCCTTGCACCCCACCTGGCCCAGGACCTTGAAGCTCTTGTCCAGGAGCTGCCAGTGCTTCCGCGACCACATCGGCACGTCGTACCCCATGGCCACCGACTCCGGCGACTGCACCGCGTCAATAATCGTGGTGAAGTCCCGAGGGTCGGGCAGATTCCAGTCAACGACCTGCACATTCAGAGGAACATCCACCGCCGCCGCGCCGCTCATGGCGAGAGTCACCTTGCCGCGATACTCCCCGGGTTTGGCGTCGGCCGGCGTGTGGACGGTGATCCAGGCCGGCTGGACCGCGGCGCCGGACGCCTTGAAGAGCGACGCCTCCGCGGGGGGCGACTCGGCCAAGCCGTCGAAGTACGGCGGCTTGTCGCTGGGCTTGGAGCTGTCGAAGATTAGCCCGTAGCCGTCGGGCACGCCCCAGCGGACCTCGACGGCCGAGGCGGGGATGGCCGCGCCACCCTCGCCAGCCAGGTCCGAGGCCGTCGCCTTCAGGCCCTTGAGCGGCTCGGTGGAACCGATGACCACCTGGCCGGAAAAGGCCCCGTTGCGCGGAGACACGATCCGGACGGCGGCGAGCTTCTCGCCAGGGCCGCCGAAATCCGTCACCGAGACCCACTCGGTGATCGGATGGTTCCAGACCTGGATCCCCTTGGGCCGGACCGAGCCGTCCTGGAACCCCGCCCCGCCCGTGGATGTCAGCCGTATGTCATCCACACCGCCCAGGGACCAGTAGTAGTATGTCTCCAGATCTTCCATCCTGGGCGCGCTGCCGTCGCTCCTGACGTGCTTGTTCAAGACGGACTCCGGAAGCGGAGCGCTGTGAACCTCCAGAGTCAGGACGTTTACCCCTTTCCTGACCAGAGAGACGGGTATGACGGCGGTCATCTCGCGCACGCGCTGCTTCCTGACGCGATCCCCGTTCTCTTTATAATATTTGTCGTTGTTACTGTGCCTTATCGGCTCTCCGGCCGGATTCAGAAAGACCTCCATGGGGTAATCCTCGGCGGGCGTCAAAAGGTCCAGCGTCCCATCGGGCAGGTTGGCGCGCTTGATCTCCCGGCCGTTGAAGCAGACGACTACTCCACCACGGTAGCTGACACTGATCTGCAGGTCCCCGACCTTGGCCGGGTCATCGGCAACAAACTTTCCGCGCAGACAGATCAGCGGGATGTTGCGGTAACGCCCCCCATCCTCGCGGGGGCGTCCGGCGCATACCGGAACGGTGCGGTGCGGCCAGGAGGAATTGTCGAACTCAACGGCATTCCAATCGGCGGACGGCAAGGGGGTGTGGAATTTCCTGCTCACCCGCAATTGATGCCTCGTTACCTTGCCGGTTGAAGGGTCTTTGACGCCCTCAAACAACAAACTCATGTTGGCGTGGGCCAGTTCTCCCGACTCGCGCCGGACCGGTTGCGTGCCCCAGGTGAAGTGGCAACGCCAGGAACTCTTGGCGCCGAGAGCCGCTACGCCGGGCGCGGCCGATTCCGCCGCCTCCGCCGCGCCTGCCTGCGCCGCCGCGGCAGGCAGGCATCCCCATGCCGCCGAAAGACAAGCGGCCACCAGTGCCAGAACTGTTTTTGCCCTCATCATGATTCGCCTCCCTTATAGGTTCCCATACATTTTTGTCCTGCTCCCCCTACTTGTTCGGTATCCGCATGAAGCGCAACGCACACGGCGCGGAACGTTCGGCGTACCGCTGATCCCAGAAGACCGCCGCGTAGTCCGGCGGACAGATGATGGGCGCGGCCACGTGGTTGACAACAAACTTCTCGGCGGCCAGCAGTTCCGCCTCGCCCCACCTGCCGTTCTTCCAGCGGCGACAGCGCACCTCGTTGACCTCGGCGTCGCCCGTCTTGACCACCTTGACGTAGAAGCAGAATACCGCGTCATCCGCGCCGGCCTGATCGGGGTCCGGATGACGGCTGGCCGTCAGGATCGCGTCGCGCACCTCGCCCGGCTCCAGCGTCTGCTCGTTCCACTTCCCTTCCTGAAGGTCGGCGACCTTCAGTGGGCCGGATTTGCCCCAATCCTTGTCGGCGTTGCCGTACCTGCCGCCCTGAGCCAGGAAGATGTGATTCCGCCCCAGGATTGTGGCGGTCCCGCCTAGCGGGACTTTCTGCTTCGGGCCCCAATTCTTCCCGTCATGGACCTGCCATCCGCCGCCTCCGATCGCCGCGACCCCCTCTTCGTAGGGTAGCAGTGTGGCGCCGGGCACCGGCGTCGAGGGCCAGAGGAGGATGCTTTCCGGCGGCTTGCGTTCCTCGGGCGGCTTCTTGAGGCCCGCCAGTTCCGGCTCGTAGAACGGCCGCGGGAGCTTGGTAATTGAGGCGTCCTTGCACGGCGCCCAGGTGTAGCCGTCGTCGTCGCTGTATCGAGCCAGAACGATGCCGCGGTGATCCCACGTCAGCCAGATGCGACCCGAGCTCAGCCGCCAGGCCCGCGAGTCCCCGGGGCACTTGCGCATGTTCTGATCGGCCACCGAGACGCGGTCCTCTTCCCACCCCTCGCCGGTGAAGGCCAGCCGGCGGAAGAGCGTGTCGTAACCGTCCACATAGCTGGCGCAGTTCTCCGTGCCCACAAGGTAGATGTCGCCGCTCGTGTCGGAGGAAAGGGTGCTCCGCCAATACCACTTCTCCAGAAGAACCGCTTCCTTATCGCCGGGCTTGAGGCCGCCCCAGGTCGCCCCCCCGTCGAAACTGGCCGTGGCGTAGAAACCGTCGGTGGGGTACTGGTCCTTGCCCTTCTTCACCCCGCCGCCGAAAACGAGGCACAGCCGGTCGTTGTCAAAGGCCACGCTGCCGCGGAACTTGTGTTGGAAATAGCAGGCGCCGGAGCCGCCGAAGTGGCCCATGCCGCTGTCGTAGGGCGCCACCTCGATGTCCACCGGGCCGAGCTTCCCCGCCTGCGGCCGGGCAGGCAGGTCGATCGGGCCGGTCTTTCGCTTCATCTTTTCGGGGAACCGTTGGGTGGGCCTGTAAATCACTTTCCGCGCGAACGGCCGGGCCTTGCCCTCCATCGCGATCAGAGGATACTTGGCGTCCTGTTCGGCGGCCTTCCGGGTCACCAGGCGGATGTTGTCGACGTACATCTCCGCCTCGCCCGCGTAGCCGTTGAGTTGGATGAGAAAGCCCCTGACCTGGGAGAGATCGACCTCGCCGACCTCGGCCATCTCGGCCATGGGGAAGTCCAGAGTAACCTGCTTCTCCTTGGGAACCTTGAAGACGGCGAGTTCGGTGCGCTTGCCCAGGTACCCGCGGCTGGACATCGCCCCGCTGGCGTCATGGACGCGCACGCCCAACACGACCGGGTTGCCCGTGGCGTAGACATCGATGCGCAGCCGGTCGTAGGCCGACCAGTCGCGGCGGCTGAAGCCGTGGGTCAGTTCGTCAGCCATGAGATTGCCGCTACGCTGCCACATGTGCTCCGCCCGCGAGTGGTAGCTGTCCAGCGGCGGCACGCCGTTGTCGGCGTGCCCATTCGGGTCCCCCGCCTCGGCCAACTTGGCCATCCCCCAGACCCACTTCGATAGCGAAAACGGCCTGGCGTACTTGCCCTGGGTGGCGCCGGTGCGGTAGAGCGTGATCTCCGACCGGTCCTGCGAGCCGTCGTGCACGTAGATGGTGACCGGGCCGTCGTGGTCAGCGGGCACTTTAAGTTCATCCAGGTGATCCTTGACACGCCAACCGGCCTTGATATCGCCCGTCCAGGGCTTTCCGACAAACTTCCAGCCGCGCTTGCCGTCCGGGTCCTGGCTGGCCTGGCCCACGATCTCCTCGGGTTCGAAACCGTAGAGCAGCTTCACGTCGGGTGAAGCCTCGGCGGCGGCCGCTACCTGTCCGACCAGTGCGACAATCGTCACGGCGCCGGCAACCGCAACCGTCCTCATCGCCGCGCCTATCGTCGTTCTCATGATGTTTTCTCCGTTTGGGCACCCTCGTATCGGCTTGCCCGATTTCACATTTCTCTTGTACCGTACCACCCCATGCCTGCTTCTTCTAATCCGAATTCTTCCGGACGCTTGCGCCCGGCTCGCTCCCGCCCTACTTTCCGCTCAGATTCTTGGCTACCTCCGCGGCCAGGCGGTACAGATCCGCGGAAGACTTCCGCCAGCCCTGATCGCAGGTGAAGGGGAAGGGGATTGTGCCCCCCAGCCAGTCTTGGAACGCCAGACGGCAGAACTCCGACCTCTGGTCGAGAATCTTCTGGCAGCGCTCGGCCGGCTCCCCGCTGATCGTCTTATCCACCAGAGCCTCCTCCAGGAATATGCGGGCCTCGGCCTCCTGGATCCCCTCGCGGAGGACCTCGGTCTTCAGCCAGGGCAACGGCCCCTTGGGGCCGGGCATGGCCAGATAGGGGAGCCACAGAGCGCGCGCCTCCACGGCGGACTCCGGCCACCGGCCGAAAAGGTTGATCTCCCCACAGAAGCTCTTGACGCCGCCCTTCACCGGCCAGTAGTCCAGGCCGTACCGGCCGAGGCCGCGGTTGCCGCTGAGCAGAGCATGCTCGGCAATGGCGCGCACGGCCAACGGCGGCCGGACGCCCTCGTGCTTCCGCTGCGAAGCCAGCATGAGCATCGGACACTTCCAACCGTACCGGCGCCCCTTTTCAGGAGGGTCAATGTCCAGCTGAAGGAGAACCTCCGCCAAGGCAAAGTTCGTAAGCGTCTTCCTCGACCAGTTGTGGGCGCCGTAGTGCCAGCCCATGTCCGGGGCGAGCTCCTTGAAGAAGGCCACCACGTCCTTGTGGACGCCGGTGTCCTGGCTGATGCCCCAGACGAGCATGACGTCCTTGCCGAGGCCCATCTTCGTATTGTGCTCGCGGATCTCGTTCAGGAGCGGCGTCAGCAGATTCCTGCACTCCGCGGTGTTATAGGCCGGCAGCTTCAGGACCTCGCCCTTGCCACCGGGCTTGTCCACGACGGTAACGAAGGTCGGCTTCTCCGGGCCGGGGGTCTTCCAGCCTTCGGACAAGTAAACCTGGTAGGATATGACTTTCAGGGCGCAGTGCTTGGCGGCCAGCCCCACGTAACGGTCGTAGACCGTAAAGTCGTGCTTGTAAGAATCGTCCGGCTGCTTGATCCACGGGATCATGCACGCGTCATTGCCGAACTGCGTGTGATTCACGAGCGGCACGCACACGAAGCGGTTGCCCAGCTCGCCCATCAGTTTGAAGGCGCCCTCCAGGAGCTTCCAGTGCTCCTCCGACCACAGCGGGATATTGTAGTGCACGGCCAGAGACTCGGGCGACTGGTACAGGCTCACGAAGGTCCGGAAATCGCCGGGGCCGGGCAACGTCCACCCAATGACATCGAGATTCACCGGAACCTTGACCGCCGGCAGGACATCGGCCGAGAGGGTCAGGGCCCCCTCGTAAAGCCCAGGGGCGGCGTCTTTGGGGACGCGCACCGTGACCCACACGGGCACCAGGGCCGCCGGGGTCATCTTGGCGGGCAGACCCAGCCGGGCGCGTCCCTCGACGTAGGTTCCGAGAACCTGAGGGTCAACCTTGGCGGGCGGCTCCTCGTCAAGCACCGCGAAGGCGGGCACAGGCGTCCAGCCCGTATCGGACAGGCCGTCGTGGCTGGCGCGGATGCCCAGAGTGGTGGTTGAGCCATAGCGAATGGCGATCCGCGAGGCCGGAATCTTGCCCGCTCCGCCGCGCTGCACCAGGTCGCTCGCCGCGGCCTTCAGACCCGTGATCGCGGAGGTCGAGCCGACCACCACCTGCCCGGAGCAAACTCCGTTGCGGGCCACGACCAGTCTGACCGGCCGGAGCGGCTCGCAGGGGTCGCCATATTCGGTAACGGAAAAAACGCTGTGGATATCCTGGTTCCAGATTTGGACGCCGGCGGGCCGCTCGACGTTGGGAACGATCCCGACGCCATCAGCCTTCAGGTAGAGTTCTGTCACACCCACGTGCGGCCAAACCGCGAAGGAAGCCGAGAGAGCGTTGACTTTGGCCCAGAGCATGGCCTCCGGCTGAAAGATGCTTCGATGGTTCTCGACGGCCAGAACATTCACGCCCTTGCGCAGGAGCTTGACGGGCAGTTCGACCGGCCCGAGTCTGCGCAAGCGTCTGGCGAGCGCCGCCTTGTCGGGGCTCTTGTTCTCGATGAGTTTGCCCTGGGCGTCAACGTAGGCTTCCTTGGGGTAGATCTCCGCGGGGGCCAGAGGGTCGATCTTGCCGTCGGCCAGGTTCGCCCGGACCACTTCCTGACCGTTGAGGTAGATCACGACGCCGCCGGCATAGGTCATCGCAAGCGTGAGATTCTGTATCGTTGCGGGGTCCTTGACCTCGAAACGGCTCCGGGCGGCGAACAGCGCCACGCCAAGGTCGTGAAAGCCCATGGAGTGGCCGTATTGGCCGCCGCGCATGGGGTTGGCGGCGCGGAACCAGTCCGAATCGTCGAAATCCGTCTGCATCCAGCCGGCCGGCGGGGGAGACGTGCGCGCGAAACCCTCCATCTGCCCGGCGGACGGACCCCCGGGCTTGGCTTCCTTCACCGATTCCCCCAACACAGTCCTGGGCTGGAGCGTGGCGTGCGTCCGCCAATAGCTCCCGGCCCCGAGAACGACCGTGCCCGCCTCGGCCGCGGCGGGCTTGGCCATCTCCCCGGCCGCCGCCACGCGCTGGGCCACAAGGCCCCCGCCGGCCCCCGCGCCAACCACAGCCACAACAACCGCCGCCACCTTTGCCTGATTCCAGAACATCATCTTCATCTCTCCTCATCTTGCCCGGTAGATGCCGTCCGTCGAAAACGCGCTCGTGAATCCTCCCTACTTGTTGGGCACCCGCGCGAAGCGTATGCCGCCCGGCCCCGGCTCGCCCTTCTGGACCACGTGGTCCCACAAGACCGCCGCATAGCTCGGCGGGCAGCGCTGCGGGGCGGCCAGGCGGTTGATGCGGACCGTGTCCTCGGCCACCTTGACCGCCTCGCCCCACGTGCCGTCGGCCCATCGGCGGTAGTAGACCACCCAGATCTTCTTGTCGCCGTCCTTCGGCTCGACCTTCGCGTAGAAGCAGAAAACCGCTTTGCCGCTGGAGGAAAGGATGCTCTCCCAGACGCGCTCGGTCTCGAGCGTCTCGCTGGACCACTTGCCCGCGTCCCCGTCCCAGTGGGCCACGGCCAGGTCGGTCTGCTGCTCCTGCTCAAGTTTGGCCATGGTGGTGTTGCCGCGCGAGATATCCACTTCGTAAAAGCTCAGCCGGTAGTTGCCGCCTTTGCAGACGAAAACATGCTTGTCCTCCACCGAGACCACGGTGCTTTCCGCGTAGCCCTTGGATGCGCCGAAAGGCGGGACTTTGTTCCACTTCCCGCCGTCTTTGGCATCGCGCACGGTCACGTCCCAAGCCTTGCCGTCATGCACCGACCAGCGCTCGCCGTGGGGCGAGAACGAGACCAATGAGCCCTTGTATGGGGTCATCATCGGGCCGGGGATGAGTTCCCCGGGCAGGAGAATGACCTTGGCGGGGGCCTTCTCGTGGGCCTTGCCCAAGTCCTTGAGGTCGGGCGTGTAAAGCGGATGGGGGATCTCCTCGGAATCGCCGTTCCGGCACGGGAACCACGTCAGGCCGCCGTCGTCGGAGTACTTGTGCGGGAAGCCGACCCCCTCGCGGGTGACCCGCCCGTCGCACCAGCAGGCCCACAGGCGCCCGTTCTCGGTGCGCAGGACCCGGCACCACCAGGGGCACTTCTGCATGTTGCCGTCAATCACGGCGACGCGGCCGATGTCCCACTTCTCTCCGTCGAAGTCCAGAGAGCGGAAGATGGTGTCGTAGCCGCCCATATAGCTCTGGCAGTTCTCGGTGCCAACCAGGAAGATCTGCCCCGTGGCGTAATCCGCCGAGGCGTCGGCGCGACCGTACCACGTGTTGAGGTGCGTGGGGAGTTTCTCGCCCGGCGTCATTCCGCCCCAGGTCTGGCCACCATCGAAGGAGGCGTGGGCGTAGATGCCCCCGCCGCCGACGCTGTCGGGATTCACCTGGCGGGAGGCCTTGTCGCCGCCGTCCCTCGACAGGAAGGCGATGCGCTTGTTGTCGTAGAACACCACGCCCCGGCGCACCGTGTTGCAGTAGGTGACGCCCAGCCGGCCGAAGCCGCCGTGGTCGGTCACCACGACCGGGCCGAGATTCTCCACCGGGCCGACCTCGCGCTTGAGATTCTCCGGGTCCTTCTTCAGCGGGGGCGTCTTGACCACCTTGTACAGCCGGGCGGCGAGATTGGTGGAAGGCGCAATAACATCGGACTTGACCTTTTCCTCGGCGCCGGTGGCCACCAGGCGGAAATAGTCGATGTACAGCGGGGTATTCCCCTGGAAACCATTGAAGTGCAGGAAGAAGCCCTGGGCCTTCGTGAGGTCGAGGTCGCCCAGACGGGCCATCTCCTTGAGCGGGAATTCGCAGGTCACCCATTTGCCCGCCGGCACGTTGAAAACGGCGTTGCCCGAGCGCATGCCGGTGAAGCCGATCCTGAACTTCGGCCCGGTGCCGTCACGGACGCTGAGCCCCAGGATCACCGGCGCGTCCTTGGCATAAACGTCAAACCTCAGCCGGTCGAAGCCGGACCAGTCCCGCAGAGGCTGGGTCATCCTATTGGCCACGCCGCACTCGTCGAAGATGGCGCAGTAGCGTTCGTAGTACCACTGCATGACGTCGTGGTAGTCGTGGCTCGGCGGCATGGCCATGATTGCCGGCAGGGCCTTCATCCGGTTTGGCTCGGGGCTTACCGGGCAGTACTGGGCCATCCGTCCGCCGCTCATGTCCACGGAGAGCGCGTACTCCCCGTGGGATGCCATGCCCTTCTCGACCTTGGCGTGGACGTTCACATTCGCCTCGCCCGGCTCGAAGTCGTAGAGCACCTGGACCCCCTCGCCGCCCCGGGCCTCCGCCGCGTCTGCCGGCGGGCGGGCGGCCAGGACCATCGCCAACGCTCCGGCGACCAACCCGATTTCGCGTGTGCTCATCATCATCCTCCCGTTCTTTCCGGACCCTTGGCTACCTGCCGCCCGGATTCCCGGCGACTTCGGCGGCCAGCGCATAAAGTTCGCCGGCCAGCCGCTCCCAGTCGTAGCCCAGCATCAGGTCCCAATCGTTCTTTCCCCAGACCACGGCGCTGATCTGCGCGTCCAGAAGGTCCTGGCAGCGCTTCGCCAGGTCGTCGCCGACCGTGGCCCGCCTCGCCGGATCGCCAAGAATCTTCTCCAGGAACACGCGCGCCTCGACCTCCTGGAGGTTCTGGCGAACCATCTCCAGCCGGGCGGTGGAGACGGGACCGTCCTTGCCGGGCCGCAACATGCAGGTCACCGAGGCCGGAATCC
>JAZDKM010000121.1:0-5817 GCA_043803085.1 Planctomycetota bacterium | reverse complement strand
GGGCCGTGGATTCGTAATCAACTGCTGAAACACCTCAAGAAGCTGAATGCCACGCTGCTGGACTTCTATCATCTCAGCGAACACGTGTGGGACACGGCCAGGGCCTGCTGGGGCGATGGCGAGGAGGCCAAAGCCTGGGCCCGGCAGCAGCTTCACGACATCAAACACATCGGGGGACGTTCGCTGCCGGCGGCCATCGAGGAGGCGAAGAAGAAGCTTCGCTCTCCGGGCAAACAGGATGCCCTGCGATTGTTGCGGAATTACATCGTGGAACGCTGGGAGATGGTGGAGTACCCGGCGGCGTTGGCCAAGGGCTGGGACATCGGCTCCGGCCCCACGGAGGCCATGTGCAAGAACTTCACGCTGCGGCTCAAACGTCCGGGCATGAAATGGGATACGGATAACGCCGCGGCTTTGATGAACCTCGTGGCTCTTCGAGAGGGCGGGCAGTGGGAGCAGTACCGGCAAATTCGAAAAATCGCCTGATGCCAAAATCCGTGGCCAGACCCAAGTCGTGTCAACCGGCGAACCGCGCGTTGATGGAGAGGTCAAAATGTGCCACGGTAAACAGTGCATGGAGGTAACCATCACTCCGTCGGCGGCGAGGGCGTTCGACGAACTTCCGCTGACGATTCCGGGACGGATGATAGGAATCTTTGAACGGTTGAAGAACTACCCGGCAGTAGTGGGGTCAAGCCGTTGCGGGGGAAGCCGGCTGGGCGGTTTCGGATGCGGACCGGCGACTACCGCGTGCAGTTTCGCCTCGAGGGGAATCGCGTCATCGTTGAAAGGGTCGGACACCGCGATCGGTTCCTTGAGGATTGAGCGATGGGGACGACGGTGGTGAAACCGGACGGGCGGGACCAGGTGATCCTGCCGCGTGCCGACTACGAACGCCTCAACGGACTTGCCAAGGCAGCCGAACTTCCACCCCTGCCCAAGCCGGACGCCGACGGCAACTATCCGGCGGTGGAGTATGCGCGGGCGAGTCTCGCGCGGAACATCATTCGGAGCCGCGTCGAGGCCGGACTGACGCAATTGGAGTTGGCGAAACTCGCGGGCATTCGCAACGAAACGCTCTGTCGGATTGAACGCGGGCAACACACCCCGAGCGTGGCCACGATCGCACGCGTCGAAAAAGCGCTCAAGCAGGCATCGGCTGGGAGACGCAACGGCCGGCGGCGATGAGTCGGCAGTCCGCCGGGGGCATCCTCAAGTTTACCCGCATCTTTGGCCCGTCCCGTGAGGGACGGATGACAATAGCCCAGCGTTTCAACGCTGGGAAAGCGAGCCGTTTTTTTACATCCCGAGTCCCGGAGGGACGATTGAATCGCTCAGCCGTCCCTCCGGGACTCGACTCGAACGGCGGCGATCCACCCAGCCATGAATGGCTGGGCTACTCTCAGCGTGTCCCGCCGGGACACCGCTACCCACGACAACCAAAATGTGGGTAAACTTGAGGCTCGCGCTCCGGGTTTGGATGGTCGCGACGCTGAGGATTATCGCTTCGAGTATTGGAAGCGCTTGCGGGCACCGCTTTGGCCGTACTTCTTGCGCTCGACCTTGCGGGCGTCGCGGGTGAGCAGATTGCCGGCGCGGAGCTTGGGTTCGTAATCGGCGTTGGCCTTGACCAGGGCGCGGGCGAGGCCCAACACCACGGCGTCGGCCTGGCCGTGGATGCCGCCGCCGCGGACGTTCACGAACACGTCCATCGACTTGATCGTCTCGGTGACGTTCAGCGGAGTTCGGACGGCCTGGCGGTTCTCCCCGACCTTGAAGAACTCGTCCACGTCGCGATCGTTGACCTTGAACAGGCCGCTGCCGGGCTTGATGCGGACGCGAGCGACGGCCGTCTTTCGTCGGCCCGTTCCCCAGAAGTAGGGGTTCGTTCCGAGCACGGGTTTCTTGGCGGCGGCGGATGGGGCCGCGGCGGTCGGAGTCGCGTGCGTTTCGGGTGCGGGGGCGTCGGTCATTTCGTCGTGTCTCCGTCCTTGATCGTCAATCAAAAGGCCCAGGGCGCGGGTTGCTGCGCGGCGTGAGGATGCGTGTCCGAAGCGTAGACCTTCAGCTTGCTCAGCATGTGTCGGCCAAGCGCGTTCTTGGGCAACATCCGCCGTACGGTGGACTCCAGGATGCGCTCCGGCGTGTCGCGCAGAACGCGGCGAAACGGAACCTCCTTGTACCCGCCGGGATAAAACGAATAACTCGGGTACATCATGGTCTCGGCCTTGTTGCCGGTCAGTTTGAACTTGGCGGCGTTGGTGACCACGACGAAGTCGCCGGTGTCCACGTTGGGGGTGTAGGTGGGCTTGTGCTTGCCCATTAACACCGTGGCGATCTTCGTGGCGAGGCGACCAAGCACCTGGTCGGTGGCGTCCACGTGAAACCACTTCTGCTCGACCTTCGTCGGCTGGGCGACGAAGCTACGTAACTTATAGTGAGGCATAGGGTTAACGCCTAAACACGATACCATCCGACAACACTCAGTGCTGGAGTCTAGCGGGAATCCACACCCCGTCAAGGCCCCCATCGGGGCGGTAAAACAGCGGGTACGAAGGAGCGCCCGAGCCGAGGGAGAACGGTACGATGGGACGGGCGTGACCTTCCGGGTCGCCGCCCCCGACGCGAACGCGGCGCTGCCCGAAGCGGATTGCAGAAAAACGCGAGCCGCTTGCGTTGTACCCCTCAGGAATGCTCCCGCGTCGGCGCGGGCGTAGGGGAATGAGCGAACCAAGGGGTGGAGTTCGGGCATAACCGGGGCGGGAGGGCTCTGTGCCGCGGGTGGGATGGTTGGTGGCGCGCAGCGTCGGTGCCGACGTCAGCGGCCGGTTTGCACGGCGACGTCGGTCTGGATGACAACTGGGCTGCTCCCTTCCCGCCCTCACGCCGCTCGGTCAGGTCACGGCGGCGGCCTTGTGCAGACGACGGGCCGGCAGCGACAAGCGTGTGGGGGAGAGACTCTTGCCCTCATAGCGGGGGGACATCGCCAACCAGTTGGCGGTCAGAATGTGCACGACCATGATGGTCGCCACATGAGCGTGGAAACGCGCGGCCCCGGTCACGTTTCCGTCATCGGCTCCCCAGAACAGCTTGACCCGAGCGTTGACCCGTTCGATGGCCGTTCGTCCCTTGTACCGTTTCTCAAACTCCTTGGTGGCCCGCGGGATCGGCGGGAAGCGCCTCAGGTCCAGTTCGCACCTGACCCGTACCGTCTTGCCATAGCAACTGTTTCGGTTGCACTTCGTGTCACTGGGGCATTCCCATTGCCCGTGCCGGGCCGGGCAACGGTACTTCAGCGTGCCCCGGCTCTTCTCATAGCCGATGTAGGCCATCTTGTGCTTCACCGGCACCGCCGAGACCGTGTTATAGCAGTACAGCGTCCCCGACTCGTCGTGCACCACGTTGCTGTTTCCATCGTGCCCGGGCAGCATCTGCTCGCTCTGCTGCTTCCACAGCGAACGGTTTTGGATCAGGGGCTTGATCTGCTGTTCGTGCAACAACTCATGGGTCTTGCAGTCGTCGGCCGCCTTGTCATAGGCCAGAGTCGAGGTGCTGCTTGTGCCCGAGGACCTCCAAGAAACGGCTCATGTTCCAGGCTTCCGGGATTCCCTGCCCATCCTCGATGCCCAGCACACGCCGCAGCGCGGGGTTGCGGCCCAGCTCGGACAGGCAGGCCTCCATGGTCACATGGCGTAGCAGGTACCGCGTCACCTGCACCCGCCACAGGATGTGCACCGGATAATCATTGCGTCCCTTGCCGCGATAGGCCCGAAGGACGGCCAGCAGGCGTTGATCGGGCAGCAGGTCCAGCAGGAAGCGAAGCGCTGCCAGGTCCGGGCTGTCCGGCAGTTTGTCCCAAGGGAACAGCGAATCGGTGGTAAACAGACGCATGGGCAGGGACTCCTTTCCATAATGAAACCGGCGGGCATTGCTCTCCATCAAACCTCCGGGCATTATCATCGCAAAACATCCCCGCGTCAAGGGGGCAGTGGGGTAAAAAATGAAAGAATTTTTCCCGGCCCCCCGTTGGCGCAGCGGAAACACCGACGAGTGCGGGGAAGGCCCCTCCGCCGATTCACTTCCGCCCCGCAATCAAAGCCCATCCGCAACAACCCAAGCGGCTCAGAGAACGGGTGCCGGGGCTTGCGGCAGGGTCGTCCATCGAGTAAACTATACGAGTGACCCCATGTTGCATCTCCGTCAATCGGCTGTGAACGCCGCTCGTGGGTCGCGCCGGACAGCGGCCCTCGCGCTCGCGGCAGCGTTACTCTGGAGGGTTCAGGCGCACGCCGCGCCGGGCGTGGGCGACGGCTCCGCGCTGCGCGGTAAGGATCACGTGACATCTCAACCTGCGCGCTTGGTGTCGGGCGATCCGGCCCAGATCGACACCGTGGTCGCGGGAGAACCTGCAGCCACGGCGATTCTGGGCGTCACACCCGTCCCGGCGAAAGTCGGTTCGTACCCGCCCGGCACCACGATCGTCGGCAGTGAATTGCGGGCATATGTCGGCGGGTTTCGGGCGTGGTTCGAGGTCCAGTTGTCGGACTGGGACCCCAATGGCGACAACGTGCCGCCCCTCAAGATCTACCAGGTCAAGATCGATGCCTCGGGATAAAAAGGTATCAATGCGGTTCCGTCGAATGCCGGCGTGGATCTCGCTCCTACCGTGGTCCTTTGCGCCGCGGATGCCGAATGCGCCGCAGCGTTCGGCGAGAGCTGGGCGAGATGCGAGGCGGGAAAGTGCAAGGCGGGATACCTGGACAGGCTGGGCACGGGGCGTCCGAACAGTTGGTGCGCGGGTGGCTGCGTCGCCGGGGACACGGAGACCACAACGCCAAACTACTACTGGTTCGCGGTGCATGCAACATTCCGTCGAGATGGCGGCATGGTGTACTACGGGGGTATGCTGGTGCTCGACATTCCTGCCGGCGCGAGAGGGAAGTACATCGTCGATTTGAACCGGGACGAGACGTTCCTTGCCGGGACCTGCGTTTGGTGCGACGTCTCGAGCGCCGAAGAGAACGGGTTCGTCGTTAACATCATTGCCGGGCAGTGATGTTTCGGGCTCGGCACGCCGGATGAAGGCTGCGTCGACAACGTGCTGCGTTCGGAATGCGACGACGAGCCGGGGCCGGTGGCCTTCACGCCGGATGAATCCTGTCCGCCCGATGGCCCGGACTGCGGGCGCTTTCTCGGGGCGTGCTGTGATACCCTGAGCGGTCAATGTGTGGACGACACGTTCGAGGGACACTGTCAGGGCGATCACCGTGTATGGACCCGCGCCAGCACGTGCGGCGACGCGGGCTGCGTCCCGGAACGCGGTGCGTGCTGCAACCACGCACCGTTCGGCGGTTGCACCGACGATGTCGCCTTGTCCGATTGTCGGTGCGCGACATGCACCTGGCATAAGCTCCAGGCCTGCGCCGAGATCGAATGCGCGCAGAGCTCGATTCCGACCATCTCCGAGTGGGGGTTGGGCATTATGACTCTGCTTCTTCTGACCGCCGCGAAGATTTATCTTGGGCGGTCCAAGCCCACGCGCCGCTCCATCGGTTTCCTAGCCTAGAGTTTTGCATTCTAGGCGGCTGCCTCCAGCGCTTGGAATAGGGGCAGGAGTTTTTTTGCGGAGTGTGGTTTTGAGCACCGTACCGAGGAATGCTCGCCCGCAGGCTGGCCGTTGATCGGGATAGGGGGGAGCCTCGCGGCTCCGCCCCTCCCACACCACCGGGCATACGGGTCCGTACCACGGCGGTTCGACCAGGTTAAGCGTCCGAAGACGCACCCACTCTCGGAAGGCCGATCGAGTCGAAATAGTCG
>JAZDKM010000120.1:0-22710 GCA_043803085.1 Planctomycetota bacterium | reverse complement strand
CCCGGCGATCTTCTCGCTCACCGTCGGCAAAGGCTCGACCGTCGGCGAGAAGCTCCTGCACGACAAACGCATCCCGCTTGTCTCGGCCACCGGCAGTTGCCGGATGGGCTATCGCGTCGGCCAGGTCGTCGGCCAGCGCCTGGGCCGGACGATCCTCGAACTCGGCGGCAACAACGCCATCATCGTGACGCCCCATGCCGATCTGAAACTGGCGGTTCCGGCGATCGCGTTCGGGGCGGTGGGGACGGCCGGCCAACGCTGCACCTCGACCCGCCGGATCATCGTACACGAGTCGATGCGCGGTAACCTGGTCGAAAGGCTGGTGGCGGCTTACAAACAGGTGCCCATCGGCAACCCTATCGAGCCGGGCACGCTGATGGGACCCCTCGTGGATACGGCGGCCGTCCAGAACATGATGGAGGCCATCGAACGCATCAAGAATGAGGGGGGCAAGATCATTCACGGCGGTGAAAGGCTGGAAGGCGCGAAGTACCCCGGCGGCTGCTTCGTGACGCCCTGCATCGCCGCGGCCCGCAACGAGTTTAAGATCGTGCAGGAAGAGACGTTCGCCCCGATCCTGTACATCATTCCGTACAAGACGCTCGACGAAGCCGTCGCCCTGCACAACGGCGTACCGCAGGGGCTGAGCTCGGCCATCTTCACCACGAACTTGCAGGAGGCGGAGCAGTTCCTGTCCGCCGTGGGCAGCGACTGCGGCATCGCCAACGTGAACATCGGCACCAGCGGGGCGGAGATCGGCGGGGCCTTCGGCGGCGAGAAAGAGACCGGCGGCGGACGCGAGTCCGGCAGCGACGCCTGGAAGGCCTACATGCGCCGCCAGACCAACACCATCAACTGGTCGACCAAGCTTCCGCTCGCCCAAGGCATCAAGTTCGAGGTGTAGGGCCTGCGAGTGGGTGATTCTACGCTGGTCGATCCGCTGGGGCGCGCAATCACGTTGCACGAGCGCACGTGGTTCGGCCACATCGTCAAGGGCCATCCCGAGGTAACCACGGCTCGGCACCTCGTGGAGCAGGCACTGGAGGCTCCGGAGGAAATCCGACACAGCGCGTCGGATCCTGATTGCCGCCTTTATTATGGCCCCGGCCCCCGCCCCGGGCTTATAATGATGGTAGTCGTGGATGTGATGCGTGGGCGCGTCAAAACTGCGCATCTGGCTCGCAGGACCACGGGGGCGGGCATCGAATGGCGCGCCAAGTGACGGAGGAGTGTCCGATGGTCGTTACGGATACGCTCGAAGGCACGATCAACGATGTGCTATGGTATCACTACGACATCACGAATGATGTGCTTTACTTGCGCCAGGCTACGGAGCGAGAAACATCGACGTTCGCAGAGGAGACTCCGGAAGGATTTCTCCGCGTGAGCCGAGAATCGGATGGCCGCCCCGTTGGGCTGACGGTCGTCAACTGGTGGAAGCGCTTCGGCCAAGGCGCTCTTCCCGATTCCATCAGACAGTTGGAACGTTGCATCGAGCCTTGGGCGCAGAAGGTCGCGGCGTAGGGACTTGATTGACTCGGCAACCCGCGGTACAGGACCAGCAATTGGCGGACGGGGGTCGTCTGGGAGGCTGACATGCACTGCCGGACCAACACCACCAACTGGTCGACCAAGCTTCCGCTGGCCCAAGGCATCAAGTTCGACGTCTGACGTCCGACGCCGACGGAGCATATCGGCCGCACGAACTCACGCGGGTTCGCGGAGAGGCCGATATCGGCACAGTGGCCTGGAATCCAAGCCCTGACGTGCTTTTTGCGCCGTGCTTGAGGCATAGGATCCCTTGACGGGTCGAAAGAGGGCGTTTAATAGGGATGGCACGCGGCGATTTCGCGATCGTAACCGACTATGCCGGATTCGCCCGACCGATGCTATAATATCTTGGCCGGGACACAGTGAGGGAGCGGTACGGTGGACCCTGAGAAGCGCCTACCAGGTCTGACGCGCGATGAGTTTCAAGCGGCCGTCGAAGCGCTCGTCGAACTCCAGAAGGCAGGGAAGTACTTCGTATTCTATTCACGGCGGAGCGCCCTGAGGCTCATCGGGGAGTCAGGTGAGTTTCGCGAGGCTTTCGCGTCCAAGCTTCCCGGGGGCACCGTCGACGAGGAACTCTCTAAACGGGCTATTCGGGAGTTGCGGAATT
Source organism: Planctomycetota bacterium (assembly GCA_043803085.1). GTDB lineage: Bacteria > Planctomycetota > Phycisphaerae > UBA1845 > UBA1845 > JAAEQG01. The sequence goes on along the minus strand of JAZDKM010000120.1, from coordinate 20,549 downwards.
TCCTGAATGCCTCCCTCGGCGACCGAGCAGTCGATCGCATCGTCAACTTCTTGAGGGACGCGGTCTTCGAAGACGAGATCGAGCAGATGGATCAGGAGGCGCGCGACCGCTTCACGGCGCTGCTTCGTGCCAAGACTGAGCTCGTCACGGATCGCCTGCTCGAAAGTGCTCAACGTGAACGATTCCGGAGAATCCGCTCTTCGATAAGCCCCTCGTTCGAGGACTTGGATGTTGAGGTCATCAGCCATCGCCGTGATCAGCTCTCGGACGAAGACATTGACACCCCCTTCCTAAGATTGCGTTTTCGATACTCCGAGGTCACGGGCGACGGGGTCCTGGGTGTGCCGACTTGGGGGGCAATCCATGAGTTCACAGGGACGCCTGGCTTCGAGATCGAGTGCGACGAAAGAGATATTGACCTTATGCTGGTGCGCTTGCGCGAGGCGAAGCAAAGGCTTGCACAGGCAGTTCAGTTCCAGATCGACAAGAAGTAGGTTCTGACGATGGATCAGCGGGAGCACATTCCTGCCGAGGACGTGAAACCCGAGACAGGCCCTCAGTTCGTCCCACATCTGTTCTTTCGCTTGAAGCCTAAGGACGCGTGGGCTAAGGAGGAATCCGCGACATGGCTTTCGCTCTGGGAACGCCTTGCCCGGTTTGGGGCAGCCTCAGAGAGGGAGTTTTTGCATGTTCTTGGGCGCAGCGAGTCGCCTATCGGGTTCTCGTTGGTCTTAGGCGGCTTGCACCAGCACGAGATTAGCGTCGACGCCGGGATGCTTCAAGTGCGGCCCCGGGCCAGGGAGACTGCCCTCTCCTTGGAAGAGCCCGACATCCGAGAGTCGCGCCGGATAACCGAGCAGCGTGAACTTCTGCGTACCAAGCAGCGCGTCGAGTTCCTTGAAGCTCAAGCGGAGGGGCAGCTCAGATGCATCACGGCGCTTTCCCGCACGAGCGCTGATCTCACTCACGCTCTCGTTGGCTCACGCGACGCCAAGGTGCGGATATCAGACAAGCGATCCGGGCGAGTGATCAGAGTCGATGGGATTCACGTCGTTGTGGCGTACGATACGCCGGGCGGGCGCGTCGAGCACGTATACGACCAGACTCAGTTCGAGGATGGAAAGCTGCCTGATGAGGGGGACGGCGTCGAGGCTCATGCTTTCGTTGTCTTCCGTCCCGGTACGATGCGCACCGCGGACACGACCGTGAGCGAGTCGGAGGAGGGTGGTGAGTTCAAATCCTTCCGCAAGAAGCGACACAGAGGCCCCGTCATCTTCCGCGAGCCCGCTGATTGAGCTGTACGCCTTTGAGTGCGGGGACGGCGACACGCTCCTGTTGTGTATCGCCGGCAGGTGGTGGATTCTGGTTGATTGTCACCTTGTGGGGCCCACGCGCGACCGTTTCTTCGATCTCCTCCATGCCCATGATGTACAGCGGTTGGACTTGGTCTGCCTGAGCCACGCGGATCGGGACCACTTCCTTGGGATGCAGGAAGTTGTGGACCATTTCACCAGCGGGGGACGCACGATCGGCTATTATTGCGACGCGGGCGTTGACCCCAAACAGATTCGTGACTTACTCAAGAATCGGGACCCTGATGAAGCCACTGAGTACGAGCGCCTGCACTTGAGCCTCGACCAACTCTTCGACCAGGGGCAAGTGATCTACCACCCCTTCGACGAGAACGGTTTACCCTTCGATTTTGAGACGCACGCCGGGCACGTTGAGTTGACCCCGATCGGCCCCGAACCACTCGTCGTCCGCGACCTCCAACGCTTGGCCGCCGCCACCGGGCGTGCCTCCGCATCGCTTAACGCGATTTCCTTGGTTTTGGTGCTGAGCCTCCAGGAAGGGCGAGCTCCGTTCTGTACCCTGCTCGCTGGTGACATGGAAGTCTCCACAGGCGACGACCGCCCCGCAGGTTTGGAGCACGCTCTTGACGTGTGGCACGACAGTTGCTCGAGGAAGAAGGCTTCGGACCGTTTCGATGTCGTCAAAGTGCCACACCATGGCGCCCTTGACGGCCTGTCGCCGAGACTGACCGGCATGCGTCGGGGGGGGCCAGCCTTAGCGATTATCTCCGTTGGGACCGGGTACAGGACACATCCGGATCGCCGAGTCCTGGAGGCATATCTTGAGGATGGCTGGATTATACTTGCGACTACGAAGAGAAACCGGAAACGGTCATCGGACTCGCCTTTGGATTTGTTTGGACGCACCCAAGCTGGGTCAGAAGCGGAGCATGTGTCTAACACAATCTCAGTGAGCTGGGATCCACTGCAAGGCCTGGCGTGGCTGACGAAGGCAGGGTCTATCGAACGAGAAGAATTGGGTCTCTACGAAACCGCCTGATTGCCAACGTGAACATCGGCACCAGCGGGGCGGAGATCGGCGGGGCCTTCGGCGGCGAGAAAGAGACCGGCGGCGGACGCGAATCCGGCAGCGACGCCTGGAAGGCCTACATGCGCCGCCAGACTAACACGATTAACTGGTCGACCAAGCTTCCGCTGGCCCAGGGGATCAAGTTCGACGTGTGAATGGTCGTCACGGATACGCCCGAAAGCACAGTTTGCGGCAGGTCGGTTCGCCTGCGGCGAATCGACCTGCCCTACCTCGCTGCCGTCGACCAGTCCACTTCGAGCATCTCGTAGGGGGCCGGCGCCAAGCCCAGCCGTAGATAGGTCTCGAGGGCGCGGCGGTTGCTTTTCTCGACGTACAAACGCAGGCCGCACGTGTCCGGCTCCGCGTGGCAGCGCTCCCGAATATGTCGGTATAGCGCCTTGAACACTCCACGGCCGCGAAACTCGGGCCGCACGTAGACGCTTTGCAGCCACCAGAACCACGCGGCGCGCCAGTCGCTCCACTCGAAGGTCACCAGGGTCTGGCCGACGACCGTGCGGTCGAACTCGGCGATGAAGTAAAGGCCGCGGTTGCGGTCCGCGAGCGCTTGCTCGACGCCACGCTTCAGGACTTGCAGGTCGAGTGTTTTGTGCTCCGTCTCGGCTGCCATTGCCGCGTTGAACGCGACAATCATCTCAAGATCGGTCCGGGTCGCTTCGCGAACGTGGAGGTGTGTCGTATCGACGGTCATAGGCCATTCCAGCTTACACGTGCTGCGGCGGCTTGATGGGATCGACCCGGCCGGCAGCCAGCAAAGCCTGGTATTGCTTCCAGGTCATGCGCTTCAGGCCGGAGTCACGCCCGACCGGAACGATCAGTCATGCTGTACGAACGCCAGCGCGTCCGGGTGCATGCCCCCGACGACGACCGTGTCCTTTTCTACGGTCGTGATGCAGTCCCACACCGGACATACGTGCTTGCACAACAGGCAGCCGACGCACCGCTCCTCGTCCACCTCCGTCTTGCGCGTGCTGCCATCAAAACGCATGGCCTGATTCGCCCCGTCGTGACAGACGACGTGACACCACCCGCAGCCGACACACTTGTCCCGATCCACCTGCGAAACGACATGTTTGGTCTGATGGTGTTCCGCGGGATCGACCGTGAACTTCAGCCCGACCCCCACGAGATCTGCGACGCACCGAAATGCTCGGGTCTCAAGGTAATCCTCGAGGCCTTCGCAGAGAGACTCGATGATGCGGTATCCGTAGTGCATGACTCCGGTGGTGACCTGCACGTTCGCGGCGCCCAGCAGGAAGAACATGGCGGCGTCGCTCCAAGTCTCGATCCCCCCGATGCCGGAGACCGGCAGCCCGAGTTCCTTGCTCTGGGCCAACTCCGCCACAAAGCGCAGGGCGATCGGTTTCACCGCCGGGCCCGAATAACCGCTGATGGACCCTCGGCCCTGGATGGTGGGCATCGGGGCGAAGGTCTCCAGGTTGACCTCGGTAATCGCCCGCAAGGTGTTGATCGCGGAAATGGCGTCGGCGCCGCCGCGTTTGCAGGCCAGCGCCGCAGGCACCATGTCGGTGATATTCGGCGTCATCTTGGGCATGACCGGAATAGCGACGCTCTCTTTCACCACGCGCGTATAGCGTTCCAGCATGTCGTAGGCCTGGCCGATCTTGTGACCGGCGCCCTCGACCGCCATCTGCGGGCAGGAGAAGTTGAGTTCCAGCATGTCGGCGCCTGCGTCTTGGGCTCCGCGCGCCAGTTCCCGCCAGCCGGCGTCTGAATAGCCCATGATGCTGACGATCAGCCTCCGGTCGGGATAGTGCTTCTTGAGCCAGGCGATGTCTTTGAGGTTGGCCGCCAGCGGGCGTTCGCTGACCATCTCGATGTTCTGCAGGCCGACGAAACGCTGGGCCCCGTGGTGCAGGGCGTTGAGACGCGGCGTGGGGTCGACGATCTTGTAGTCCCGCTCGAGGTTCAGGGTCTTATAGACCACGCCGCCCCAACCCGCCTCGAAGGCCCGCGCGATCATCTCCGCTGTGTTCGCCACGGGCGAGGACGAGAGGCAGAAGGGGTTCTTGAACTTCAGTCCACAGAAATCGACTTCCAGACTCGGACGCGGCGCCGACGGTACCCGGACGGGCGTCCGCACGGGAAAGGCCTGCGCGATCGCGTCGGCCGCCCGTTTGCCGTCCAGGACGCAAGCTGCCACGGTTCGGCCGGCCGCGACCAGATCGCCGCCGCCGAAGATGCGCGGATCGGACGTCCGCATGGTCTGCGCGTCGGTCTTCGGGCGGCCGTTGCCGGCCACCAGGCCGCTCAGCATCGCTTTCATTTCCGCCGACAAGCCCGCTCCGATGGCCTCGACGACGATGTCCGCCGGCAGGGCGAACTCCGTACCCGGGATATCTGCGGCGTTGTCGGGGACGAAGCGCCCCGGTTCGATCCAGCGGATCTCCGCACCTCGAACGGCCTGCACCACGCCTTGGTCATCGAGGATTTGAGTCACCCGCCCGTTGGGCTTGAAGCGGACGCCTTCACGAAAGGCCAGTTCTTTCTCCTCGACGTCTGCGGGAAGCTCCTCCATCGCCTCCAACGAGATCGTGTAAACCCGGTCGGCCCCGAGCCGCTTGGCGGTCACGGCGCAGTCCATGGCTACCGAGCCGCCCCCGATCACGACGACGTTCTTACCGCTGACCGCCGCCGCCAGTTCGGCGCGGGCCTGTGGATCTTTGCTTCGCGCCAGGAAATCCGGCCAGGCGTAGACCCCGCGCAGCGTCTGGTCCGACAACGCCAGCGAATAGGGCTGGTCACCGCCCGTGGCGATGAAGATCGCGTCGTATCCGGCGCGAAGCAGCCCTTCAAGTTCCGCACGCGTCGAGATGCCGCGCCCGCACTCGAACCGGACCCCCAAGCCCCGAATGAGGTCGATCTCGTGGTCGAGCAGAGCCGCGGACAGGCGGTGGTGCGGGATCCCATATCGCAGGATGCCGCCCGGCGCGGGCCTCTTCTCGAACACGACGGTGGCATAGCCCTTCATGGCCAGGGCCGCCGCCCCCGACAGCCCGGCGGGTCCCGAACCGATCACGGCCACCTTGCGGTCCCCGGTGGGAGGCGCCTGGAGCACCTGCATTCCTTCGCCGCGCTCGTAGTCCGCCAGGAAGGCTTGCAGTTCGGCGATCCGGATCGGTACGTCGATGCCGCTGCGCGCACAACCCTGCACGCACAGGCGGCAGGTCGGGCAGACTTGCGCACACGTGGCGGCCAAAATGTTGTTCCGCCGCAAGCTGCGCACCGCGCCCTTGATGTTCCCCAAGCGGAGCTTGAGGATGAAGGTGGCCGGTTCCGTGCCGGCACCGCAATCCACATTGCACGGGGCATCGTGGCAGAGCAAACAGCGCTCGGCCTCCTGAATCGCGCCTTGCAGGTCTAACGTTTTTCCGTTGGTATTCATGGTCGCTGCACTCCGCTGCTGCGAATGAGAGTCGTTCTCGGCGGCACACCCTCGGGCCGTGAAAACCATGCAACCCGATTCGCGAGCTGCTATACCGGCATCGTAGCGGAACCGCCCGGCTTTTGCATCCCCGCGCCGGCCCGCATACTATGCTGCTGGCTCGAGGTGGGCTCGAACGAGAACACCGTGGGCGGTGCAGACGAGCACGGACAGAGGATCCTACGCCGAACGCCTCGTCTTGGGGAATGAGCGCGCGAATATGCGTCAGGTCAACCGCCATCCCAGCACGGCGGAGATCCGGACCTTCGGGTGGGTCATCCTGGCCGGTCTGTTGGTCATCGGGGCGCTGCTGTGGTGCGCGGACGGGTACAAATTCCGCCCCGACCAGGCGCTCTGGCACTGGACGGGCTCGACGCTGCAAGGGTTGGCGGTGATTCTGTGGGTCGTCGGCCCGCTGGCGGGGTTGGTTTCCCTATCATCGCCGAGGGCGGGGCTGGTGATCTACGTAGTGTGGATGACCGGGGCGACGTATATCGGGGTGGTGATGACGTTCGTGCTGCTGACCGTTCTGTACTTCGTGCTGCTGCCGGTCTTCTCCTTGATCCGCCTGAAAGACCCGCTGCGCCTGAAGCTCCGCGGCCCGGGCGAGAGCTACTGGGAAGATCACGAACATCACGAGAGTACGCTGGAGCGAACGATCCGGCCATTTTGAAGAATGGAGAATGGAGAATTGAGAATGGAGAAAGAAGAGGGGCGAATGGGGATCGCCGGGGCGTCGCAAAAGGGGGCAGGGCTCGCACGATTGAACGGCGGGCGATGCCCGCGTGACGTGTCGGAAACCGATGCTCGATGGGGCGACGAGTCTTGTCCGCCTGCTTCTCCATTCTCCATTCTCCATTCTCCATTCCATCCGCGCTACGGCTCTGCTGCGGGGGGCTGAGGAAGGGCTAACTGTGTACGTCCTCGGGATTTCATGCTACTACCACGACGCGGGAGCCGCCCTGGTCCATGACGGGCAACTGGTCGCGGCGGCGGAAGAGGAACGTTTCAACCGCCAGAAGCACTACAGCGACTTTCCGGTTCAGGCGATCCGGTACTGCCTCGCTCAGGCCGGCATCGGCATCGACGAGGTGGATTACATCGGGTTCTATGAGAAACCCCTGGTCAAGTTCTCACGCATTCTGGAGACGACCCTGGCCTGCTGGCCGCGGACCTACTCCACCTGGGTCAAGAGCATGCCCATCTGGCTGATGACCAAGCTGCGCATCGGCCGGACCATTCAAAAGGAACTCCACACCAATAAAGACGTCTACTACTGCCAACACCACCTGGCCCACGCCGCCGGCGCGTTCCTCGTCTCCGAGTTCGACGAGGCGGCCATCATCACCGCGGACGGCGTGGGCGAGTGGACCACGACGGCCTGGGGTGTGGGGCAGGGCACTGAAATCCGCATCCACAAGGAAATCCGGTTCCCCCATTCGGTGGGCCTGCTGTTCAGCGCGATCACGGCTTATCTTGGTTTCCGGGTCAACGACGCCGAGTGGAAGGTGATGGGTCTGGCGCCCTACGGGCGTCCGACTTACGTGGATAAGTTCCGCGAAGTAGTGGACATCCACGAGGACGGCAGCTTCCGGCTGAATATGAAATACTTTGCCCACACGCACTCCACCACGCGGATTTTCAACCGGAACTGGGAGAAGCTCTTCGGCCGACCGCAACGTCCCAGGGAAACCGAACTCGATGAGTTCCATCAGGACATCGCCCACTCCGGGCAGAAAATGGTCGAAGAGATCATGGTCAAAATGGCCACCCATGTGCGTCGGATCACGGGGTTGGACCATCTGTGTGTGGGCGGGGGTGTCGGGCTGAACTGCGTGGCCAACTGGCGGATGCTGCAAGAGTCGGGCTTCGAGCGCATTTTCATTCAGCCGGCCGCGGGCGACTCGGGCGGGGCCTTGGGCACGGCCTTCTACCTGTGCAACTCGGTACTGAAGCACCCGCGGACATTCGTCATGCGCCACGCCTGCTGGGGGCCGGCGTTCACCAACCAGGAAATCCAAGCGGCTTTGGCCCGGAACCACCTCGCCCACCAATACCACGACCGCGAGGAAGACCTGCTCGACACGACGGCCGCCCTGATCGAGGAAGGCAAGGTGGTGGGGTGGTTCCAGGGTCGGATGGAATTCGGCCCACGGGCGTTGGGGGCGCGATCGCTCGTGGCCGACGCCCGCAACCCGAAGATGAAAGACATCATCAACGCCAAGGTGAAGTTCCGGGAGGCCTTCCGGCCGTTCGCCCCCAGCGTGCTCAAGGAACGCGCCCACGAGTATTTCGAGATGCCCGCAGGGATGGACGCGCCCTTCATGCTGCTGGTGCCCAAGGTGCGCGCGGAAAAACAGAGCGTGGTACCGGCCATTACGCACCGGGACGGCACCGGACGCGTGCAGACCGTGACCGAAGCGGAGAACGGGCGCTACTACCGCCTGATCAAGACCTTCGCCCAGCGTACCGGCGTGCCGCTGGTGATTAATACCTCCTTCAACGTTCGAGGCGAGCCGATCGTTTGTACTCCGCAGGACGCCATCAACACGTTCGTGAACACGGGCATAGACGTGCTGGTGATCGGCAACTATCTGGTGCAAGAGAAGCCCGGCCGGGTAGACTACGAGGCCGGTATGCGGCGCAGCATTACCCTGGAGAGCAGCTCCCTCGTAGAGTAGAATCGAGCATGGAGAATGAAGAATGAAGAAACCGGCGCCGAGCGATCATCATCCCAGAGAAGGTGGACGGCGTAGCCGTCTTTGCTCTCCGTTCGCAATTCTCCATCTTCTCTCGAGCGCGCGCCATGAACTTATAGCAGGGAGTTCGCGCACCCGAACCAGGGAGACCGCCTCCCCGCCGCCCAGTCGGAACGGCCGTGAACCTGGAAATGCACGGGGACCTGCCCCCATGGTGTATTCCGCATGTGCCTTTTGTGCCTTCTCGCGGCCATGAGGAATTTCTCAATCCTTCGCGCCGTCCGGTGCAGGAGAAACGCGCTGCTGGCACACACGAAATTTCCAAACGAACCCATTTCGGTTCCTCAGTCCCACTTTAACATCCCCAATAGCCTCTGCCTCTTGCCTCTCTTCAGATTTCCAAACGAACCCATTGTGTCCGTTACCGGTACACAGCCTCATGAAACGCAACATGCTATCATAACGACAGTTACGACGAAAATCGGACGCCGGACCGCACGGCGCCCCAAAATCGAACGAACCCATTTTTGCGGGAAACGGTCTCCCGCCTTCAGGGGCTGCGGCGTACGCCCTCCCTCGGCAACGTGGAGTCGAATACTTCATGGCCCAACCCTCGCTACTCAGAGAATTTGTCGCCTTCATTCGCCACGAGAAAAAATGGTGGATGATTCCGCTGGTCGTGGTGCTCTTGCTCGTGGGGGCGCTGATCCTCTTCGCCGGCTCATCCCCACTGGCACCTTTCGTCTACCCGCTGTTTTGAACGCCGACGAGGTCCGGCGACCGGTCAGCACGGTGGCCCGCAAACGGAACCTCCAGATGATTAAAATCCTCAACGTTTGCGGCGCGCGTCCGAACTTCCGGCGCCCGAGAGGTGGGACGGCCTGGCGGCGGAGCGGATCGTCCGCATTCTGGTGCGCAACGCCCCACGGGCCTAGCAGCCCGTGGCAGAAGTTGTAGCACAGGCTTCCAGCCTGTCTTTCCGCGGGAGTTGTAGCCCCAGGCTTCCAGCCTGTCTTTCCACGGGAGTTGTGGCACAGGCTTCCAGCCTGTGTTTCCGCGGGCGCTTGGATGCCCGTGCCACACCGCTCTTGGCCACTTTCACCACGGGCTGTTACCCCAACCCTCTCCCTGGAAGGGGGGGACGCCTTGACTCGCGGCGCGCCGCAAGCTGCGGCACCGCGCCCGCAAAACCGGCGAAGCCTTGGGCCGGGCCACGCTGGAGGCGGCCAGCTACGTCACGCTCTTTACCACGCTGCCGAAGGCGGAGTTTCCGGCGCGACGCATCCTGGAATGGTATCGTCTGCGCTGGCAAATCGAACTGGCCTTCAAGCGGATGAAGTCGATCATGCACTTCGGGCAGTTGCCTAAGCATGCGGCCGCGAGTTGCCGCGCCTGGCTGCACGGCAAGCTCTTGGTGGCGATGCTGGTCGAGCGGTTGATTGCCGAAGCCGACGCCCTTTCCCCCTGGGGATACCCGCTGGCGCCCGCGACGCAGTCCGTGGCGGGAAACGAGGTACATGCACCGTGAATTGGCCCTGGCCCTGACCCCGCGCCGGGGCCTGTTCCACACCCTCACGCACTGGACCCAGATCTCCCGCGACCTCGCTGAACCCCCGCGGACCCGTAAACGGGCATCCGTTATTTAAACGCTTATGCCCCTGCGGGGCGGAGGACTGTAGCCACGGGTGTAGTCCTCCGCAGGCGGACGAAACCCGTGGACTATGACCTTGCGACGCTACGCTCTCTCTTGCAGTTCCCCTCGTCTTCGGGTAGTCTATGAGGCGTTGAGTGGTCCCGACCTGGTAGCCCGTGAGGTGTGCCGGTCGGGGCGGCGGGGGATAGGCAGCTTCTTCCCAGAGCCGGTCTTCATCGCTCCCATGATCGGCACGTCTTGCGGGAACCCGGCGACATTCGCGTCGATGACCGCACGGCCGACGACGCGCAGTTCTTTCGCACAAGGAGAAAACCATGACCCCCCACATCGCCTTATTGGCCGCGTCCATCTCGCCGGTTCTCGGCGCTGCCGTCCCGAATTCCGGCAGTGACCTCGATCAGGCCCCACCTGCCGCCATGCCTGCGGGCAGGCCGGACGGACAGGCCGCGGCCCAACCGGCCAAGACTCCAGATTCAACCGACGTGCCTGCCGGTTGGTGGCAGCAGGTGCAGGAGGACATCCGCCAATCGGAGTATCACGTGACCTGGCAGACGCGCACCTCCCTGGCGGATGTGCCCGCGGCCTACCAGGCCCCGAACCGGGCCCACAACCTGCGCACGTACTTCACGCCCCAGGGTATCCGCGTACTTCCGCGGAGCGGGGACGCCCCCGGCTGGGAATGGGGTTTGAAGCTGGCGGGGTACGGGCGCGGCGAGGCCCTGCCCGAGCCGACGGCGGCGGAGTTGGCTGCCGACGGCAACCGGATGGAGTACCGGCGAGAGGCGTTAACGGAATGGTACGTCAACGACCCGCGCGGCTTGGAGCAGGGCTTTACGCTTGCTCGATCCCCCTCTCCCTTTGAGCGAGAGGGTTGGGGCGAGAGCGGCACGGGCGAGCCGTTGCGTATCGAGTTGACCATCACCGGGAACCTGCGGGGCACTCTCCGCGCGGACGGGCGCTGCGTGGAGTTCACCACCGCGGGCGGCGTGCGCGTGCTCGATTTCGGCGAGTTGCATGCCACCGATGCCCTTGGCGGAGCGCTGCCGGCCCGCTTTGACTGGGCGGATGGGTGTCTGGCTCTGCTGGTCGACGACGCCGGCGCGGTGTATCCGATCACCGTTGATCCGTTGGCTACTACGCCGGACTGGACCGCCGAAAGCGACCAGGCCTACGCCCACTTCGGTTGCTCCGTGGCGACGGCCGGCGACGTGGACGGGGACGGCTACGCCGACGTGATCGTGGGAGCATACCTCTACGACAATGGCGGGACGGACGAGGGCCGCGCGTTCGTGTATCACGGTTCGGCCTCCGGGCTCAGCACCTCCGCCAACTGGACCGCCGAAGGCGACCAAGTCAACGCCCACTTCGGCTGGTCCGTGGCCACGGCCGGCAACGTGAACGGGGACGCCTACAGCGATGTGATCGTAGGCGCCTACGGTTACGACAACGGGCAGGACATGGAGGGCCGCGCGTTCGTTTACCACGGGTCGGCCTCCGGGCTCAGCGCCGCTGCCAACTGGACCGCCGAAAGCAACCAGGACGGGGCCCTATTCGGCTACTCCGTGGCGACGGCCGGCGACGTGAACAGTGACGGCTACAGCGACGTGATCGTAGGCGCCCCAGACTACAACAATGGGCAGAGCGACGAGGGCCGCGCTTTCGTCTACCACGGCTCGGCTTCGGGGCTGAGCGCCGCCGCCAACTGGACCGCCGAAGGTAACCAGGACGGCGCCAACTTCGGCACCTCCGTGGCGACGGCCGGCGACGTGAACGGCGACGGGCGCAGCGACGTGATCGTGGGAGCGCCGTACTACGACAACGGCCAGCCGGACGAGGGGCGGGCGTTCGTCTACCACGGCTCGGCCTCCGGGCTCAGCGCCGCGGCCAGTTGGACGGCGGAGAGCGACCAGGCATCCGCCCGATTCGGCTACTCGGTCTCGACAGCCGGGGACGTGAACGGCGACGCCTACGACGACGTGATCGTGGGCGCATACTCCTACGACAACGGCGGGACGGACGAGGGCCGCGCGTTCGTCTACCACGGTTCGGCCTCCGGGCTAGGCGCCGCGGCCAACTGGACGGCCGAGAGCGATCAGGACGGGGCCTACTTCGGTGCCTCCGTGGCGACGGCCGGCGACGTGAACGGGGACGGCTATGGCGATGTGATCGTGGGAGCACATTTCTACGACGACGGTCAGGACAGCGAAGGCTGGGCGTTTGTCTACCAGGGCTCCGCCTCCGGGCTAAGCGCCACGCCCGACTGGACCGCCGAGAGCGACCAGGCCCTAGCCGGCTTCGGCTGGTCCGTGGCCACGGCCGGGGACGTGAACGGGGACGGCTACAGCGACGTGATCGTGGGCGCGTATTGGTACACGAACGGGGAAGCCGAGGAGGGCCGGGCCTTTGTCTTCCACGGGTCGGGGGGCGGCATCAACCCCACCCCGAATTGGACGGGCGAAAGCGACCAGGCCAGCGCTCGCTTGGGCTGTTCCGTGGCGACCGCCGGGGACGTCAATGGGGACGGCTACAGCGACGTCATCGTGGGAGCATACCTCTACGACAACGGTCAGGCCAACGAGGGCCGAGCGTTCGTCTACCACGGCTCGGCTTCGGGCCCGAGCGCCACGGCCAACTGGACGGCCGAAAGTGACCAGGCCAACGCCGAGTTCGGCGGGTCGGTGATGACCGCCGGCGACGTGAACGGCGACGGCTACAGCGATGTGATCGTTGGAGCGCACTATTACGACAACGGGCAGAACAACGAGGGGCGGGCGTTCGTCTACCACGGCTCGGGCTCCGGGCTCAGCGCCGCGGCTAACTGGACGGCCGAGAGCAACCAGGCCAACGCCGACTTCGGCGGTTCGGTGATGACCGCCGGGGACGTGAACGGGGACGGCTACAGCGACGTGATTGTGGGAGCGCCGCTTTATGACAACGGCGAACTCGACGAGGGCCGGGCGTTCGTCTACCACGGCTCGGCCGCCGGGCTCAGCGCCGCCGCCAACTGGTGGGCCGAAAGCAACCAGGCCGGGGCCTGCTTCGGGTACTCCGTGGCTACGGCCGGTGATGTGAATGGCAACGGATACGCCGACGTGATTGTGGGCGCTTTTTGCTACGACAGCATGGCGACGGACGAAGGCTGGGCATTCGTCTACCACGGGTCGCCCTCCGGACTGAGCTCCACCCCAAACTGGTGGGCCCACGGCCGGCGTGACTCCGAGTTCTTTGGACGCTCCGTATCGACGGCCGGCGACGTGGACGGAGATGGTTACAGCGACGTGATCGTGGGAGCGGACGGTTACGACGGCGGTCAGACCAACGAAGGCGCGGCCTTTGTCTACCACGGCTCGGCCTCCGGCCTGAGCACGACGGCCGATTGGATGGGCAAAAGCGACCAGGAGTCCGCCGGTTTCGGGTACTCCGTGGCCACCGCCGGCGATGTCAACGGGGACGGATACGCCGACGTGGTCGTGGGGGCATACTACTACGACAATGGTCAGTACCAGGAAGGCGGGGCGTTCCTCTGGTTGGGCTCCGCGTCCGGTCTGGGTGCGGATGGCACGCCCGCCAACGCCGACTGGGCCGCCGAAGGCAACCAGGCCGGTGCTTATTTCGGCCGCTCCGTGGGCACCGCCGGCGATGTCAACGGGGACGGCTTCAGCGACCTGATCGTCGGCGCCTATCGCTATGACAACGGGCAGACCGACGAAGGCCGGGCGTTCCTCTACTACGGCTCACCCTCCGGGCTCAGCGCCACCGCCAACTGGACCGCCGAAGGCAACCAGGACAGCGCCCGGTTCGGCATCTCGGCGGGGACCGCCGGCGACGTGAACGGCGACGGCTACAGCGACGTCATCGTGGGCGCCTATTTCTACGACAACGGTCAGGCCAACGAGGGCCGGGCATTTGTCTACCACGGCTCGGCAACCGGGTTGAGTACCACGTCCAACTGGACCGCCGAAAGCAACCAGGACGGGGCCCTCTTCGGGTGGTCCGTGGCGACGGCGGGAGATGTGAATAATGACGGCTACAGCGATGTGATCGTAGGAGCTTACCTGTATGGCAACGATCAGAATCAAGAAGGCCGGGCGTTCGTCTACCACGGCTCAGCGTCAGGGCTCAGCGCCACGACCAACTGGACGACCGAGGGTGACCAACCCGGCGCCGAGTTCGGCTGGTCCGTGATGACGGCGGGTGACGTGAACGGGGACGGATACAGCGACGTGATCGTAGGCGCACCGGGGTACACCAATGACCAGAGCGACGAGGGGCGCGCGTTCGTCTACCACGGGTCAGTTTCCGGGCTGAGCGCCGCCGCCAACTGGACCGCCGAAAGCAACCAGGATGACGCCAGGTTCGGCACCTCCGTCGCGACGGCCGGCGACGTGAACGGCGACGGCTACCGCGATGTGATCGTGGGAGCATCCGAGTACGACAATGGTCAGGAAAACCAAGGGCGGGCGTTCGTCTACCACGGCTCACCCTCGGGGCTCAGCACCGCCCCCAACTGGACTGCCGAGAGCGACCAGGGCGATGCCTACTTTGGCCGCTCCGTGGCCACCGCCGGCGACGTGAACGGCGACGGGTACAGCGACGTGATGGTGGGGGCACCTAATTACGACAACGGTGAGCCCAACGAAGGACGGGCGTTTGTCTACCACGGCTCACCCTCGGGGCTCAGCACCACCCCCAACTGGAATGCCGAAAGCGACCAGGGCTACGCCTCATTCGGCTTCTCCGCCGCGACGGCCGGCGACGTGAACGGCGACGGCTACAGCGACGTGATCGTGGGGGCGCCTACTTACGACAACAAAGGGCGGGCGCTCGTCTATTACGGTTCGCCCTCCGGGGCTAGCCTCGCCGCCAACTGGACCGCCGAGAGCGACCAGGGCGCCGCCGGATTCGGCTACTCGGTGGCGACGGCGGGCGATGTGAACGGGGACGGCTACAGCGACGTGATCGTGGGCGCATATGATTACAGCAATCCCCAGATGCACGAGGGCCGGGCGTTCGTCTACCACGGAAGCCAGGGCGGAGGGATGAGCCTCAAGCCCCAGCAGCGCCAGCCGGATGACTCCGCACCGATCGCCATGTTCGGCAGGTCGGCGGAGGTCTCCAGCTTCCGCCTGGCCGCGCTGGGCCGCACGCCGTTCGGGCGCGGGCGCGTCGCCCTGGAGTGGGAAGTCAAACCGCTCGGCACGCTCCTTGATGGCACCGGCACCGGGATGAGCAGCTCCTACGCAAACACCGGCGTGGCGGGAGCCGAGTTGAATGAGTTGGTGGCTGGCTTGTCCGAGTATACGCCTTATCACTGGCGTGTCCGGCTGGCTTACGATCCGGCCAGGGTGCCGTTCATGCCCCACAGCCGGTGGCTGACGCTGCCGTACAACGGCGCGCAGGAGACCGACCTGCGGACGTTCCCGTGTGCGTCCTATGCGCCGCCGGACGGCGACCACGACTGCGACGTTGATCTGGCCGACCTCGTTTGGTTTGAGCTCTGCTTATCCGGGCCCGCGGTGCCCTATGGCGGTGGCTGCGGCGACCGGGACTTCAACGGCGATGGCCATGTGGACCTGGGCGACTTCGGCGCCTTCCAGGGCTGCTACTCCGGCGAGAATCAACGCGCCGATCCGGACTGTGCGGACTGACGCTCGCTGGAGCCCTTCGAGACCGTTGGGGCGGATGCGAAACCGCGAATCCCGGCGGGTTCAGGCTCGAATCGAGCTGCCTTCCACACCGCGTGATTTGCCGTAACCCATACGCGGGTTTTCCCTGATGACAGACAGGAAGCTGGCACCGGCTGATTTCCCATCCTCAAGATGAAGGCATGTTCCCGTGTGTTTAAGCCACGATAGCTTGAGGGCAACGCACCACAAGGGGGCAGCCGGCACGAAGTGCCACTTTACGTCAGCCTAGGCCCAAGCGCGCTTGCCGGCGGGTCTGCTGATTCCCTTGGTGGCGGCCGCAGGCCGCTTTATGTCCCTGCGCCTCTTCAGAGCGTCTAACAAGAAGATGTGGGACCGGCTTCCCAGCCGGTCAGCGACAGGCTAGAAAGCCTGTCCCACGGGTCCATTCTGTTAGAAGCTCTTAGTTTGTGCGGGTCAGACGGGGCGCGGCCTCAACGCAAGAGGGAAGAGGCAAGAGGGGTGGTTTGTGCGGGTCAGAAGGACTCGTCCTCAACTGAGTACGTTGGCCGGTGCGTCGACGTTCTTGTCGAGGCGTTGCTGGGTGGATTGCTGGCCGTCGTAGGAAAACAGCATCGGCTCCTCGTCGATGAGCGCCTGGACGTGGACCGGACGCTTCCAGATTTCGAAGAGGCCCTTAAGCGTTTCGGTCGCGGTCTTGATCTCCAGATCGACGCCGCAGGGCTTGTGCCCGAGATAGAGTTCGCCGCGGTTGCGGTAGTTCCCGTCCAGCACATAGATGTAGGGCTGGGCGTGGTTGGTGAGCATGAAGAGCAGTTGCTGTCTGATTTTGTCGAAATCGCGGTTGACCACCACCATGCGGCGGGTGGCCGGATCATAGCGATAGTGATAGAGCTTGTGGTCCTCGACGAACTCCGGGGTCAGGAAATCGTCGATGAAGGTGACGTCGTTGTGGATGGCGCGGACCTCGAAAATCTTGGCCCGCCCGGGTGAGCCTCTTCCAACCACCCGTCCTTTGGGTTCCCGGCCCTTGCCCCAGTTGCGCCGCTCCTGCATGTTGTCGCAACGGTCGTATTCCAGTCCGTGACGCCCGGTGTTCCAGCGCCGCTCGATGTCGCGGAACAACTCCACGCCCAGTTTGTAGGGGTTCAGCCTCCCGGGAGAGGTGGCCAGCGTGCCAGCGTTGTGCTCGCAGTAGGTAATCAGCTCGCTGTCCTCCAGGCCGTAGTTGGTCATCAGCACCGAGTGCCAATAGCTGGCCCAGCCCTCGTTCATGATCTTGGTCTGGGCCTGGGGGGCGAAGTAATAGGCCTCCTCGCGGATGATGGCCAGGATGTCGGCCTTCCAGTCGTCCAGCGGGGCGTGTTGCAGCAGGAAGAGCATCACGTCGCGGACGGGTTCGCCGGGGAAGCGCTGGTGGGCGGCCTCGGCCTTCTCGATGCGCTGCTGGCGTTCCTTTTCCAGTACCGCCGGAGGATTGATATAGCGGTCCATGTAGCCCTTGGCCGGGAACCGGGCCAGTTCGGGGTGCGGCTCCGGTTCGCGTCGGGCGTTGGGCGGCCGCCGCGGCTCGCGCTCCATAAACACCGAGTGCGCGTCGATGAGGTTGTCCAGCGTCAGGCAGGTCTCGATGAACCGTTCCACCTTCTCCAGGCCGTAGCGCTCCATGTAGCGGCGGACCCGCGTGGCGTGATTGGCCACCTGGTCGATCATGCGCCGATTGGTCTTCGAAAACCACACGTTGTGCTTGAAGAAATCGCAGTGGGCGTAGACGTGGGCCATCACCGTCTTCTGATCGACCAGGGCATTGTCCTCGAGCAGATAGGCATAGCAGGGGTCGTTGTTGATGACCATCTCGTAAATCTTGCCCAACCCGTAGCGACTCTGCTTGCGCAGCTTCTCGTATTCCATGCCGAAGCGCCAATGCGGATAGCGCTGCGGGAACCCGCCGTAGGCCGCCACCTGGCTCATCTGGTCGAAGGTGAGCAACTCAAAGAGCACGGGATAAAAATCGAGCTCCTCCCGGCGCGCGAACTCGGCCATCCTCTCGGCCCATTCGGAAAGTTCCTTGGAGAGCGTGCTGCGGGACATGGGGACCGGTCTCTATCTCCCGGACGAAAAGAAGGCCTTGATGCTGTCGTAAATGTCGTCCTTGACGTTGACCCGGCTGGTCACCATGTTCGGCACGTTCCGCAGATGTTCGTGAACCACGTTGATGAAGTTGCCGCTGCCGTAGGCGCTGGCCACCTGGCAATATCCGAAAAGGTTGATCCGCGGCAAAAGGTGTTCGCGGAGCAGGTGGCAGCACTCCCGGCTGTCCGACTCGCTGCTGTTGTCCCCGTCAGAGAAATGGAACAGGTAGACGTTCCATTCCTCGGAGGGATAAGCGCGGTCGAGCAGCTCCCGAGCGGTGGTAAAGGCCGAACTGATCCGCGTGCCGCCGTCCTCGCGCAGGTGATAGAAGGTCTCGCGGTCCACCTCGGCCGCGCGCACGTCGTGGACGATGTAACGGCTCTCGATGCCCTGGTAATTGCGCCGCAGCCAGGCGTCGATCCAGAAGGCCTCGAGACGCACCAGTTCCTTCTGCTCGTCTCCCATCGAGCCGGAGACGTCCATCATGTAGACGATCAGGGCGTTGGACTGCGGGTTGCGGACCGTCTTCCAGCTCCGGTAGACCTTGTCACGGCGCTCGAAGATGATCCGCGGGTGGTCGGGGTTGTACGTGCCGCTCGTGATCTGCCGGCGCAGGGTCCGGCGGTAGCTGCGGCGGAAGTGCCGTAGCGACTCCGGCCCGCTCTGGCGGATGCCGCTGTACTTGTCCTTCTCTGAGGTGATGTTGTGCTTGCCCTTGGGCTCGATGCGCGGCAGGCGCAGCTCTTCTCCGAGAATGTCCGCCAGTTCGTCGAGGGTGACTTCCACCTCCAGGATATGACGCCCTTCGTCGGTCCCCCCCGGACCCATGCCATCGCCGTCTGCTCCCACGGGGTCGCCGCCCTGGCCGGCGCCGGCGCCGACGCCCGAATCGCTGTTGTCGCCGTAACGGAACTGGGGGGTGTCGATGCCGCGGATGGGGATACTGATCAGATGTTTTCCCTCTCGGCCGAGCAATTCCCCCCGCGTCAAGAACTTGCGCAAATCCTCACGGATTTTCCCCTTGACGATCTGGCGGAAGCGTTGATGGTCCTTCTCGATCTTCATGGCTTACCAAAGACAAGAGGCAAGAGGCAAGAGGCAAGAGGCAAGAGGCAGAGAGCAGCAACAGAGCGCCCAACAACCCAACGCAAGTTTGCGGTCTGAAAGAAACTGCCACATACGGTATACCGCCATGCAAAGCCGCGTTTTCAGTCCCTTTGACTCAGGTATCTTCTCAGTTCCAATAGCTCCCGGAATCTTGCATATACTTCGATCACATGCATCTTTCGCCGCCGCTCCAGAACCATCGGACGAAATGCCGCAATGCGATCCGAACGCTTCTCCATCTGCTTCATGTCGTCCGCCGTCACACCCTCAGGCAAATCGTCGCGCTTGACACTGTTGCACTTGGGGCATGCCAGGGCCTTGTTCTGGCGCCAATCATCCTCACCCCCATGGGACTTGGGGGGAAGCACGTGTTCGTAGTGGCTGGACCAAAACGCCTCTGGGGAAGCCGCGAGATCTGCACCGCAATACTCGCAGTATCCGTTGGCTCGCAACATGATTTCTATTGCCTCTTCGGACCACCAAGCGCTAGGCTTTTCGAGGTTGCTGAGCCAGACGCGCAATTCCGATTCCATCGTCTCGTATTGCTCCGCCAGTGGCTGGTTCATAGCCATGTCATTCTCCTCGTTCTCTAAGTTGCCTCGCTTCCCTCCACGGCCCGGATGAGGCCGAAGAGCACGCGGTCCGCCTCGTCGGCGAGGTCGAGACCGGGTCCAAGGGACTCGTTCTTGGCAAATCCCAATTCCTGGGCAAGGACGAGTTGCGTGTATACTTCGGCCAGCGAGCCCCGCGCGATATCGAGGAACCGTAAGTAGTCCTGCTTGCTCCGCCTTCCGTAACCTTCTGCGATGTTGGACGGAACGGACACCGCCGCTCGCCGAATCTGGGACGTAAGACCGAACCGCTCGGAGTCAGGAAAACCGGAGGACAAGCCGTATATCCGCTTGCACAACTCGATGCCTTTCTGCCAAGCGATCAAGTCTCGGAATGATCGGATATCACCGCCCAAACCTTGCTCCTCCGTCTATAATCGCGTGCAGCGCTACGAGGGGCCGCTCCCTCCCTGCCCCTCTTGCCTCTTGCCTTTTGCCTCTTGCCTCTTGCCTCTTGCCTCTTGCCCTTTGCCTTTTGCCTCTTGCCTCTTGCCTTTTGCCTCTTGCCTCTTGCCTTTTGCCTCTTGCCTTCTGCCTCTTGCTTCTTGCCTCTTGCCTCTTGCCTATTCTTCCCGCTTCGAATCCCCCCGCGCGAAGATGCTCGCCACGTAATTGAGCACATCCGTCGCGCTGGTCTCGTTGTAGCCGAAGTACTTGATCAATCGCTGCTTGACCACGTCGATCTTGGCCTGGGTCTCGTCATCGACCACGCCAGACACCACGTTCTTCAGCTTGATCGTGTCGCGCTGGTCCTCAAACAGCTTCAGTTCCAGGGCCTTGTGCAGCCGGGCGTTGGTCATGTAGTCGAAGCGTTTGCCGTCCAGGGCCAGGGCCCCGATGTAGTTCATGATTTCC
>JAZDKM010000119.1:0-2494 GCA_043803085.1 Planctomycetota bacterium | reverse complement strand
CCCTCTGAGGTGTCTCCTGAGGGGGCTAAGTGATTGATTCTGTTGATGGTGCGCCGGAAGGGGCTCGAACCCCCAACCTCCTGATCCGTAGTCAGGTGCTCTATCCAGTTGAGCTACCGGCGCAGCCCAGGGAGGCGTGATTGTGCCACAAGGTCTGCGGTGATGCAAGGCCCTTTGACCCCGAGGTGTTCGCGCCGTGGGGTCTGCCGCCGGCGGTCGACGAGCCGCGGGTCGCCGGGGCGGGGAAGCTGAGCGCGGTTTCCTGGTGTCGCCGATGGGGACACCGGCTGGTAGGTGGGAATCCATCATCTCCGATGTCCGGCCGTGGGCCGGGGCGAGACCTTTCAAATCTCCTTCTGAGGCGTTTGCGCTGTGGGGTCGGCCCGCAGAGGTCGACGGACTCCGGGTCGCCGATTCAGGGAGGTTGACACCCGGTTTTGGTGCCGAGGGCGGAGGAATGAGCAATCGGACGGGAATTCGCCTCACATTTAGGGTGTCCGGGCACACCTCGGCCGGAAAGAGGCACAGCGCCGGGCGTGGATCTTCTTTTAGGCTGCCGGTCTGCGGGGTCTTGGACTGCCGACGAGGGACCGGATCATCTCGGGCTTGCCCTGTCGGATGAAACCGATAGCGACGGCGAGCATGACGGTCAGGGCGAGGCCCATCCGGGTCTGCATCTTGGCGAGCCCGCGGATGGTGTGACGCTCGAATCCGAAGCCCTGATCGACGCGGGCGTTGACCCGTTCGACCGATGTGCGGGCCGAGTACTCCCGTTTCCACTGTGGCGATTCCCGCGGGATGGGGGTGAAGATCCGGCGATCGGTGTCGAGAGGTACCCGGACGACCCGTCCGTAGTTGCCCACGGATGCTCGCGCCCCTTGTTCGCACGCCGCGCGGCCTGGACACCGGAAATCACGTACCGCAGCCGGGCACCGGTACTTGAGGGTCAGACGATCGGCCTCGAATCCCCAGAAGGCCATGGCGTTCTCGGCGCCGGAAATCGGGCAGACACAGCGGAGGTCGCCCCGCTCGGTGTAGACGATGGTGTCGACGATTTTCGGGTCGAGCGCCCGGGTGATCTCCTTTTCCGGGTCGTAGCCCTGCTCGGCCTTTTCCTCTTTCCACAGGCGTCGGCAGTCGATGACAGGTTTGATCTGGTGGTCCTCCCACAGGACCGTGTTGACCGGTCCGCTGTCGAGCCCTCGGTCCGCAGTGAGGACCGTGCAGCGGTCGACGACTGTGGGATGTACCTGAGTCAACCGCTCGACCATCGGCAGGAGCCTGGTGACTTCACTCGTCGAGGCGCGCATCACCTCGAATGCGACGGGCAATTCGTGGTTCGAGTCGACGATCAGATGGAGTTGGTAGCCGAACCACCGTTTGGTCTTATCCCACGCCTTGCCATTGGCGTTGACGCCCCGGTAGGACTTGGTCCCCCAGTCGGCGTCGGGATCTGAGGTCGCGTCGGTGGTGCTGTCCTTGCTCCCCGTGGAGTAGGAGGGGATCGCCTTGCCGTCGAAGGCGAGTTTTTCGCCAAAATCCGGAAGCTGAGTGCAGAGGGTGCTGACAGCCTCGTCGAACATGGAATGGATCGCCCCGCCGGCATCGACGAGGTTGGAAAGGAAGCGAGACATGGCCCAGGCCGGAGGCACTGCCTTGGCTCCGTGAATCGGGTTGAAGCCGCACACCTGACGGAGTTCGGCATTGCGTCGAAGTTCCCGCAGCAGGGCCTCGATCGTCGGGTGTTGGAAAACGATGCCGGCGATCACCGCATTCCACAGGGCGCGGACCGGGTAGTCGTCGCGGCCGTTGCCGCGGTGCGTTTCCAGGGCTCGGACCACCGGTTCGTCCGGGAGGTTGTCCAGCACCAACCGGAGGCGGAAAAGATCGGAGGACGCGTCGACGTCTTCCCACGAGAACAAGTATTGCGCTATGATTCGTGCCACGGCGTGCCTTTCTGCAGGTCTGTTTCGACGACACGATTCTAACAGAAATGGCACGCCGTATCTATCTTTTCGCGTAAACATCTAAGTTTTTGCGACAACTGAGCGCATTGCGACGTTGCGCCGTTTTTGGTTTGCTGACATGAGGGGCCTTCTCCTCGTCGACCATGGTCTCGCAGGATGATGACGGCATCAAGGGTCGCCTTCGGCGCCCGCTGCGCGGCTTACGGCTTGACCCCGCCCTCATCCTGCGAAGGATCTGCTGGGTACGGGGAGAAGGTCCTCGACTGATCGGCTCGACCTCCGCAGGACCTGAACGCCCAACCCAATGTGGTCCCCGGGGTCCTCGTCGGCGCCGCTCATCCGGACCGTTGATCGCGACCGGCCACACACGGCAACCCACCCACGGATCAACCTGAGGCGTCGTGCCTTTCTTGGCCGAGCATTCCAGGGCCTTCTCTCGGTACCCCGCATTCCCATCGCAGGGCAAAGCCGCGGTCAAGGGCGGAGCCGCGAAGCGGGCGCCGCAGGCGACCCTTTACCGCGGCTTT
>JAZDKM010000118.1:0-5568 GCA_043803085.1 Planctomycetota bacterium | reverse complement strand
GTGCTGGTGCTGCGCCGAGAGGCCGCAAGACTGCCGTTCCCGAGCAGGTGGCGATGAGATCGGCGTCCCGGCGCGCCGGGAGGTCGGCCAGATGGGCAGGAACCGTGGCAAGATAGGCCGTTTTTGCTTGAATCGGGTGGCGCACCCGGGTACGATGGCCGCTTAAGGTCTGATAAATGGGAAATATCGGCTTGCACCGGGGGAAGGTCGTGTACCTCAGGTTGCAGTTCCAGAACTCGCTTCCCGAGAGGTCGACACCGTCAAACCTGCTGCCATGTAAGTAACAGTCGCGAAAGACCGTCCGCCGTATCTGCCCTTGTAGGATGACCGACTTGCGTGCATCGACGTTCGAGAAGACGCAACGCCTGATCTGCGCGTCCTTAAGAGTAAGCTGGTAACAATCCTCGTGAGAGAATACAGCGCAAGCTGCTGCCGGCTGCTCGCGCAAAGAGGACACCGCACGCAGACCTGATTTGAGGTCGGTAGTTTCATTAAGCGACATGGTTTTTCTCACTCTGCCTGTTGGGGCCGATACTGAGAGCACCAGTCTAACCGAGGTGCCGGCGTGTCGCCAGTGCAGCGAAGCCGCCCAACGGAGCACGACCGGTAACGGCGGGGAACGTCGTGTGGGCCCGATTCGACGAGGCGCCGATAGTTCATCCGGTGTGCGTCCGTCGGTGTCAACCAGCGAACGGCTCGGTGCGTGAATGTCCGTCGGGCGTCCGACGTCTTTCGAACCAGGCATTCCCCGTTCAGCAAAAGCGGCTCCGTCAGATCCGGTGCAGGTGCTGCACCCAATCTGACGAAGCCGCTCCGATGTTGCTATCAACAGCACGCCGTCGACATTTCGTCCCTTCGCTTGGGGGACTGGCGGGCTCTCACTACATCATGCCGCCCATGCCGCCCATGCCCCCCATGCCGCCGGGCATCCCGCCGCGGCCCCCGCCCTTCTTCTTATCCTCCTTGATCTCGCTGACGATGGCGTCGGTGGTCAGCAGCAGCGCTGCGACCGAAGCGGCGTTCTGGAGCGCGATACGCTCGACCTTGGTGGGCACCAGCACGCCCATCTTGATCATGTCACCGTATTCGGCGGTCAGGGCGTTATAGCCGAAGTTGACCTGCTTGGATTCGGCGACCTTCTGCCAGACAATCGAGCCGTCCAGGCCGGCGTTCTCGGCAATCTGCTTGATCGGGGCTTGCAGGGCCCGCCGCACGATATCGACACCGGTCTTCTGGTCCCCGCGGGCCTTCTCCGCCACCTTGTCGAGGATCGCGGCGGCCCGAATCGGCGCGACGCCGCCACCCGGCAGCACGCCCTCTTCGACGGCGGCACGGCAGGCGTGGAGCGCGTCCTCGACGCGGGCCTTCTTCTCTTTCATCTCCACTTCGGTCGCGGCCCCGACGTTAATCTGGGCCACGCCGCCGGAGAGCTTGGCCAGCCGCTCCTCGAGCTTCTCGCGGTCGTAATCGCCGGTAGTGGCCTCGATCTCCTTCTTGATCTGCTCAATCCGGCCCTTGATCGTGGTCGTGGTGCCGGCGCCCTCGATGATGGTCGTAGTCTCCTTGTCCACGCGGACTTTCTTGGCCTGACCCAGCCGGCTGAGTTCCATGTTCTCGAGCTTGACGCCCAGGTCCTCGAAGATGGCCTGTCCGCCGGCGAGGATGGCCATGTCCTCGAGCATCGCTTTGCGGCGGTCGCCGAAGCCCGGGGCCTTCACCGCGCACACCTGTAGCGTGCCGCGGAGCTTGTTGACCACCAGGGTGGCCAGCGCCTCGCCTTCAAGATCCTCGGCCACGATGAGCAACGGCCGCCCGGACTGCGACACCTTCTCCAGCAACGGGATGATGTCCTTGACCGCGGAGATCTTCTTCTCGTGGATGAGGATGTAGGGCTTTTCGAGTTCGCAGGTCAGGTCTTCATATTTGTTGATGAAGTGCGGGGAGATATAGCCCTTGTCGAACTGCATGCCCTCGACCAGCTCGACGGTGGTTTCGAGGGACTTGCCCTCCTCGACGGTGATCACGCCGTCCTTGCCGACCTTGTCCATGGCCTGGGCGATCTGCCGGCCGATTTCCGGATCCTGGTTGGCGGCGCTGGTGCCTACCTGGGCGACCTGTTCGGTGTTCTTGACCGGTACGCTCATCTCGTGGAATTTCTCCACGATGGCAGCCACGGCCAAGTCGATGCCCCGCTTGAGCTCCATGGCGTCGGCGCCGGCGGCGACGTTCTTGAGCCCCTCGTTATAGAGGGCCTCGGCGTAGATGGTGGCCGTGGTGGTGCCGTCGCCCGCCACACTGCTGGTTTTGCTGGCGACTTCCTTGACCATCTGGGCGCCCATGTTCTCATAGGCGTTCTCCAGTTCGATTTCCTTGGCCACGGTCACCCCGTCTTTAGTGACGGTGGGCGCGCCGAAGGATTTTTCCAAGACCACGTTGCGGCCACAGGGGCCCAGGGTGACCTTGACGGCCCGGGCCAACTGGTTCACCCCGCGGCGAATCGCCTCGCGGGCTTCCATGTCATACGCGATGTTCTTTGCTGCCATATTCAGTTACTCCGTATCAGTGAATACCAGCGCCAGGTAATAGTTCGCTGCTCGCTACAGTTTCTTCTCACCTATTGAGCTTTGTTCTTGCCTGCTTCGAGAGCGCGCCTTCCAGGTCGATGTTCCACTCCGCCTGTGTATAGGGCAGGAGCGTACCAACCCACCGTGTGCAATCTTCCCCGAACTCGGCATTCAAAACGTCCCAGATGCGTTCTTGACGTTCGGACGGCTCCATGCCCTGGAACGTATCGGAGACGATCGACCCCGACCACTTCCCGTTGGGGAGCTTCTCGATAACGAACGTCGGCGAAGCGAGCGCCAGATGTTGCTTCAGGACCGCCTCGAGTTTTTTCTTCGTAAGCGTCGCCATAGGAGATCGCACCTCATCACCACCGAGAAGCAGTTATCGACCGTCTCTCGACAAACCTTCTTGATGGCTACGGTTCGCTTGGTGAGGCTCGCCCCTTGTGGAAAGGCGCCGAATCCCGCCAGGAACGTAGCCAATTGGTCGCTGCCCACAAAACGCAGGTTGTTGGACCACCACTGAACGGCTTTGCCCACAGCCCCTACGAAGTTCAAGTCCCTTCCACCGCTCCGCAGCAACCCCAACTCCTCGACGCGGATAGCCAACCTGCGCAGGTCGTGTCTCTCATCAAACGCTTTGTTCTTGATCCAAAAGAGTGACCGCAGCATGCCCTCCACAGCCAGTCCGCTTGTGTAGATCGACAGGGCGAAGCGCTCCCGATCCATTAACAGACGTGCTTCTTCGACCCGCTCTAATGCTCCCGCACGGTAGGAATCCGTGCCAAAGCGAACCGCCGCGGCCATTTCCTACTCCAGCACCGCCAGCACATCGGTCTCGTCCATGATGAGGTACTCTTCGCCGCTGACCTTGACCGTCGTTCCGGCGTAGCTGGTGAACAGCACCTCGTCGTTTTTCTTGACTTGCATCTCGCTCCGCTTGCCGGTCTCCAGCATCTTGCCGTTGCCGACCGCCTGCACCTTGCCGCGTTTGGGCTTTTCCTTAGCCGTGTCAGGCAGATAGATACCGCCCGCGGTCACGTCCTCCGCCTCGACGCGCTTGACGATGATTTTGTCATTGAGCGGTTTGATGTTCAGCTTGGCCATGAGTCCAACACTCCTTCACTTCGGGTGTGGGGCTTTTTTGAGTGGTGGGCATCCCCCACCTCCGCTCTCCAGACCGCCCGGAGCCGGTGCGGGAGGACACCGCCCTTGAGCCGCCGCCCGCGCGCTGGCGCAGACCCCACTGTACTACTTGCGGGTGAGCAAACCCGGTGCCAAAGCCGGCGACAATGTCACCTCGGCCGCTTTCCAGCCATAACCACTTGATGATGAATATGTTACGAATAAACGCGCTCCGCCTCCAGGTGGTGGTACACATCCTCTGGGGGATGCGGCGCGCTGCCAAAAACGGGGCCCCCCTTCATCCATGCTGACAGATTGGCAGGCACGCCTACGGGGCTGAATGGATTCGTTTGGAAAAAAGTGCTCATTCGGGATGACTCGTACGTGCGCGATTAACGCGTACGGTTCCTTAGAGTTCTGGGTTCGCCGCCTCCCGCCGGCTATCCGTTGGCCGGGCACCGCACTATAATCCGCCGAACTTAATGTTGAGGGAATCATAGGAGCGGTTATGAAGCCTATTGCACTGGCTCGGCCGGACATCACTCAACGCGAGATCGAGGCGGTCGTCGAGGTGCTCAGAACGCCTAACCTGTCGCTGGGCCCCAAGGTCCAGGAATTTGAACAGGCGTTCGCCGATTACTGCGCGACGCGCTATGCCGTGGCCTGCAACAGCGGCACCTCCGCCCTGCATCTGCTCATGACGGCCATTGGGCTACGGCCCGGAGACGAGGTCATTGTCACGCCGTTCTCGTTCATCGCATCGTCGAACTGTGTGCTGTTCGAGCGAGCGACGCCCGTGTTCGCGGACATCGACCCGGACACGTGGAACATCGACCCGCGGCGGGTCGAGGAGAAGCTCACCGCGCAGACCAAGGCCATCATCCCGGTGGACGTCTTCGGGCACGTGGCCGACCTGGATCCGATCCTGGCGCTGGCCCGCCGGCGGAATATCTCCGTGATCGAGGACTCCTGTGAAGCGTTGGGGGCCACTTATCACGGCCGGCGTGCCGGGGGGCTGGCCGACGCCGGCGTGTTTGGTTTTTACCCCAACAAGCAGATCACCACCGGCGAGGGCGGGATGATCGTGACCGACAACCGCGCCTGGACAGATTCATGTCTGTCCATCCGCAACCAGGGCCGGGGCGCCGGCGGCGGCTGGCTCGCCCACGAGCGGCTGGGCTACAACTTCCGGCTCAGCGACATCAACTGCGCGCTGGGCCTGGCGCAGCTTCGACGCGTCGACGAAATCCTGGCCGCCCGCCACCGCGTGGCGGAAATGTACCTGGAACGGCTGGGTGACGATCCGCGGCTGATCCGACAGAAGGCCCTGCCCGGCACCACGGTCAGTTGGTTCGTGTTCGTGCTGCGGCTAAGCGACGACTACGCGCCCGGCCACCGCGACCGCATCTTGACTGCGTTGCGCGAGAAGGGCATCGGTTGCAGCAACTACTTCGCGCCTATCCACTTGCAGCCGTTCTACGTAGAGCGGTTCGGTTTCCGGCCTGGCGACTTGCCGGTGTGTGAGGCCCTGGCCGCCCGGACGATCGCCCTGCCCTTCTACGCCCACCTGAGCGACGCGGAAATCGACTACGCCTGCGCCACGCTGAAGGCGCTGTTGTAGTCGCCCGTTCGAACGGCATGGCCGCGAACGCGGCGGTATCCGATGGCGATCGCGTTGAGCGTACCGGTGGCCTCGAAGGGTGAAGGTGTCGCTTACTGTTTCGTTCTGCGTATAGCCGTATGCCCCAACGGGGCAAGAGCCACCAGCCCAGGGTTGCGCCGCAGGCGCTACCCTGGGTTGGCGCGGCGTACGCCCACGCAACCCCAATGGGGTTGCGCCCGATGCTCCAAAGGACACAATCCCGTTGAGGTTGTTCTC
>JAZDKM010000117.1:0-15420 GCA_043803085.1 Planctomycetota bacterium | reverse complement strand
CCCTTCTCCGTCAAACGAAATGCTTCATCCAATTCACGAAAGGCGAGCAAGCCTGCGTCGCTGGTGATCCTTGCTCCGTGGAATTCAAGCCTGAGCTTGCCATCAAACTGCACACAAAGTGCTTGTTTTCGCCTGTCACCCCTGGGGTGCTCCTGTCAAAATGGCCGAAAACCCTTCGGATTACAGGGAAAACATGCACGTATCGTGCCATCAGGAACAACGGCATCTGGGAAATGCGGGCTACAAAGCTTCGTCCGACAGAGAGGAAACGGTCCGCGAGCGCGGACCCTGCTGTAGAGGGTGCATGCCCGCCCACCGGCATGGTGCGCGGGCGCGCACCCTACCATCGGGCCTTCGTCCGCGGACAAAAAAGCACGCCCCACCCCGTGCAGTGGGGGGGTGGGGCGCTCCTCGCTACAAGTGCAGCGAAGGATTGCGGTTTCTTATCGGGAACAGCCGCGTCAACGGAGCTGAGCGTGAAGTCCGTCTACGGGTGAGGCCGGTCCCGTGCATCCTCGATCTCAACCACTCAGAATCTCCTCCACCTGGGCCTTGTCCACCTCCGTGATGTAGGGAATCCCGCTGATGTCAGCCGCCTCGCGCGTCAGCGCGGCGAGGTCGTCGCGTGAGATATACTCCAGCGAGAATCTCCGACTACCGCACATGAGCTGCCGGAGTCCCTGGGCCAGGCGCTCGTAGTACGTGTACAACCCGATAGCGCCCGGCGGAGTGCACTCGAACTCCTCGTCGCCCAGCTCCTTGCGCAGCTCGCCGGCGGTGACGAAAACCTCGTCGATCGTATTGCCGAAGCGCTCCACGTAGACCGGGAGCTGACCCTCGCTGATCGCGCGCCCGATGGTCTTGCCGACCATGGCCGCGGCGATCGGAGCGCGGGCCATACCGACCAGCTTGACATACGGCGCGCCCAGGGCCAAGCCTTTGAAGATCTGGTCTTCGAACGTGAACCCGCCGGCCACCGCGATGGCGGGGACCTTGTACTTCCGTTCGGCCATGCGACGGCAATACTGGTAGAGGAGCGAATGGAGCTCGACCGGGGGCACGCCCCACTCGTTCATCATCCGCCACGGGCTCATGCCGGTCCCGCCGCCGGCGGCGTCTACGGTGAGCAGGTCGAGCTTATACTTAGCGGCGAACAACACGGCGCGGGCCAGGTCTGCCGGTCGATAGGCGCCGGTCTTCAGGAAGATGTACTTGGCCCCGACCTTGCGCAACTCCTCGACCCGCTTGGCGAAGGACTCCTCGCTGACCATGCCGACACGGGAATGCCGCTCGAACTCCTTGAACGCGCCGTGCTCGAAGGCTTTGATCACGTGCGGATCCGTCGGGTTGGGGAGCACGACGTAGCCGCGCTCATAGAGCATCTGGGCCTTCTTCAAGTTATTGACCTTAACTTCTCCGCCGATGTCCTTGGCGCCCTGACCCCACTTCAGCTCGACGCATTGCACGCCCAGCTTGTCGACGGCGTACTCCTGGACGCCGAGGCGGGTATCCTCGACGTTCGCCTGACAGATGATCGCGCCATAGCCCTGACGCTGGTGGTCTTTGTACAGATTGACGCGGCGTTTGAGATCGACCGTGTCGATCACCCGGCCGTTCTTGATGACCGCTTCGGGGTCCATGCCGACCACGTTTTCGCCGATGGTCAGACCGGTTCCAGCCAGGGCCGACCCGATGGCCAGGCCCTCCCAGTTGTTCTTGGCAATGTTGGTCGAGCCGATCCCGGGGATGATCCAGGGGTAGCGGAACTTGATACCGCGGTCGTGGCCGAAGGCGACCTCCAGGTTGACCGCCGGGAAGATGGCCTTGTCGCTGTTGGCTTCGATGCCATGCGCCCCGACCGCGGTTCCCATGATGTTGAAGTGGGAGTAGTCGACCGGGTAGGTCTTCTCGGCGGCCGTGGTGATCACGCCGAACGGCTGCGGATAAATGACCTCATGGCCGCGATAGGCTGATTTGCCGATCTCGCACATACCGATGCAACCGTCGACACAGGTCACGCACATGCCGGAGCTGGGCGTGACGGAGCCGTCGGTGCGGTTCTTGGTGAGCGTGGCGGCCGAACTGTTTATTCTCGAGAGTGTCATGGACATCCAGTCTATACCTCCGTTGGTTAATCCTTTCCAATCTCACAGGCGACGCAGGGGTTCATGTAACACATCATGTCGTCGAACTGGTCTTTTTCGACGCAGGGCGGACTCAGGTTGGCGCAGCCGCCACAGATGGCCTTGTCCGGCTCCGTGTACGTGCAGCGGAGCTGGCAGGCGGGGCAGACGTACATGCAGCCGCCGCACAGCCGGCACTGCTCGGACTTGATGTCAAACGGTGTGCCGATGCTGCGATGCTCGCCGCGACTGCGGAAGCCTATGGCCTTGGCCATCATCTGCTCCTCGCACATGCGTACGCACAGCCCGCAGAGGATGCAATCTTCGTGCTCCTGGCGGAAGCGCTGCTGGCGGACGTTGTGGGCCGACGCAAGGTCCTGGATGATTTGGACTGCGGGCAGGAGGCGAGCAGGAGCTCGAGGACCATCTTGCGGGACCGCACGACGCGGGCCGACGCGGTTCGCACCTTCAATCCCTCCTGCGCGGGATAGGTGCACGAGCTGACCAGCTTGGCCTTTGGGCCTTCGCCGATCTCCACGACGCACAACCGGCAGGCTCCGTAGGGCGAAAGCCCGTCCATATGGCACAGCGTGGGAATCGGAAAGCCGAGGAAGCGGACCGCCTCCAGCAGCGTCGTGCCTTCGTCGACCGAGACTCTCAGACCGTTGATCTGCAAGGTCATCATGCCGGTTCTCCGACGGGGACGGGAGGCGAGGCTGGGTCTTCTGTGGGCCGCGTAAATTCCAGGTCACACCGCAGGCAGCGTCTGGCCTCACGGGTCGCATCTTCGACGGAAAGCGCCAGTTCCACCTCCTGAAAGCTGCGTTTGCGCGTTTCGGGGAGGATGACGGGGAGCGAGACCCGGTCGGCCTCCGCGAGTTCCTCCTCGCTGAGCGAGCCCGGCTCAACGTAGATACTCGGGAGTCGGGCCACGCCCGGCCGGCTCAGCTCCTCGCCGCGCAGATAGCGACCGATCATCACGGCAGCCTTCTTGCCGGTGGCAATGGCCTCCACGACGGTGTTGGGACCGGTGACCACGTCTCCTCCGGCAAACACCCCGGGGCGGCTGGTGGAGAGCGTCTCTGCGTCAACTTGTATGGTCCCCCAGTCAGTGGTCTGAATACCCATCGAGGTGATGTAGTCGATATCGGGCACATCACCGATGGTCACGATCAGCGTATCCAGGAGGGCGACGTGTTCCGTCCCCGGTATGGGCACGGGCTTCCGTCGACCACTGGAGTCGACCTTGCCCAGCCTGTTCTTGAGGCACTCGATTCCTGCCAGGCGCCCTTCGTCGGTCAGGATGCGTACCGGCGTCGTCAGGGCTTCCAGCGTGACCCCTTCCTCAAGGACGGCCTCGATATCCTTGTCCTGGGCAGGCATCTCCTCGCGTGTGCGGCGGTAAAAGATGGTGACGCTCTGCACGCCTTCCTGGCGCAGGGCCACTCCCGCCGCGTCCACGGCGCTGTCACCACCGCCAATCACTCCGACGCGGCCGCGCGCGGGCGTCCGACCGCGAAGGTTAAACTCCTTGAGAAACTCGATGGCCGGATAGACACCGTCGATATTCTCTCCCTCGAGGTTCAGCTTGCGGCTCTTGTGGGCCCCCATGGCCAGGAACACCGCCTTGAAACCACTCTCGAGCAGACCATCCACGGTGATGTCGCGCCCCAAGGCGGTGTGGCACTTGACGGTGACGTTCTCGTCGAGGAGTGATTCGATTTCCTTCCGCAGCGTGTCCCTGGGCAGACGGTAGGCCGGGATGCCGCTGACCAGCATCCCCCCGGGCCGGTCGTCCGCTTCAAAGACCGTGACCTTGTGGCCGGCCAGCGACAGGTAATGCGCAGCGGTGAGGCCGGCTGGGCCCGAGCCGATGACCGCGACCGCAGGCATACCGTTTCCTGTCCTGGCGGCTCGACTTGGCTTGTAGACCGTCGGATCCACACGGTCGGTGACAAACCGCTTGAGGGCGCGGATGGCGATGGCCTGCTTGCCTGCAGTAGTACTGCGGCAGTGGGTCTCGCAGGGATGCGAACAGACTCGGGCACAGACCGAGGGAAACGGGTTGGCTTCCCGGATGGCCTGGTACGCTTCCTCGTATTCGCCGCGCGCCAGGTGGGCGATGTAGCGCCATGCCTCGGTGCCCAAAGGACAGGCCGCCTGGCACGGAGCCCCGACCAACTCCCGGCACACGAAGGCCAGGCACCTCTTGTGGCGGATGTGCTGTTCGTATTCGTCACGGAAATAGCGCAGCGTGCTCAACACGGGGTTCGACGCGGTCTGCCCCAGGCCGCACATGGTCGTGTCTCGCACGACGTGGGCTAGTTCTTCGAGCAGTTCCACCTGGGCGGGCGTCCCCTTCCCCCGGGTGATGTCGTCGAGGATCTCGTACATCCGCTGTGTGCCTTTGCGGCATGTGAAGCACTTGCCACACGACTCATCCTTGAGGAAGTTCATGAAGTACTTGGCCAGATCGACCATGCACGTGTTCTCGTCCATGACGATCATGCCGCCGGAGCCCATGATCGACCCGGCTTCGGTCAGGCTGTCATAGTCGATCGGCAGATCAAATCGCTCGGTGGGGATGCAACCGCCAGACGGACCGCCCGTTTGCACGGCCTTGATCCTGGCCTTGCCCGGCCGGCCACCACCGATGTCGTAGACGATCTCCTCGATGGTAATGCCCATGGGTACCTCGACCAGCCCGGTGTGCTTGATTTTGCCCACCAGACTGAAGACCTTGGTGCCCGTGTTTCGTTTCGTCCCGATTTCGGCGAAACGCGCACCACCCTCGTTGATGATCACCGGGATGTTGGCCCACGTTTCGACGTTGTTGATGGCGGTGGGCTTCCCGTCGATCCCCTTTTCTATGGGGAAGGGCGGGCGCTGGCGCGGCTCGCCCATCTTGCCCTCGATGGAGCGGATCAGCGCCGTTTCTTCGCCGCAGACGAATGCGCCCGCGCCGCGCACGAGCCGGATGTCAAAAGAGAAGCCGGTGCCCAGGATATTCTCGCCCAATAGACCCAGCTCACGACTCTGCCGGAGGGCGATCGTCAGGTGCTTGATCGCGAGCGGATACTCGTTACGAACGTAGAAAACGCCCTGGTTCGCGCCCGTTGCGAAGCCGCCGATCAACATGCCCTCGATGATGCTATGCGGATTGCCCTCCAGGACACTGCGATCCATGTAGGCCCCCGGATCGCCCTCGTCCCCATTGCATACCAGGTATTTGCCCTGCCCGTTGCGTTGCTTGGCCAGGAGCTCCCATTTCAGCCCGGTGGGAAAACCGGCGCCGCCCCGCCCACGCAGACCGGAGGCCTTGACTTCCTCGATCACCCAATCGGGCTTGCCGTTGACCAGGGCCCGCACGAAGGCGTCGTACCCCCCGATCTCCAGGTAGTTGTAGATCCGGATCGGATCGACCTTCTCGTTCCGCCCCAGGATCGTCCGCACCTGCTTCCGGAAGAACGGCAGGTCGTTCTGGCGCTCGATCGGCCGGCCCGTCGCCGGATCGACCCACAGCAGGTCCTCCAGCACTTTCCCGACCGCCACGGCCTCCACGATCCGCGCCATCTCCGGCACGCCCACCCTCGGGTAGAAGGTACCGTGCGGCTCGATCAGCACCGAAGGCTCCGCCTCGCAGTACCCGTGACAGCCCGTGATCCGCAACCGAATCCGGTCGATCCACCCGCGCTCCATCAGTTCCCGCTTGGTCACGCGGATCAGGTCGTTCGCGCCGCTGGCCTGCCCGCACGTCCCCGCCGGGATCACGATCGTCGGCATGCCCGGGTCACGCCGTGCGGCCACGCGTTCCTGCAAGCTCCTGAACTCGTCAATGGATGTCAGTCGGTCCATGAATCCGTCCCGTAGTTCTCGCTCCGCCCCCCGCGACTGCGTTGCTAGAAACCGCTGCCCTCCAGGTCCAGCAGGTGTCCCTTGCATCCGCGGCGCGAGCAGATCTGCACGATCCCGCCCGCCCGCACGAGCATCCCCACCATCGGGGCCGCGCACAGCGGACACGGCGTGGCGCTCTTCAAAGCCGCGTGGCAGTGTGGACAGAAGAAGTCCACCACCTCGTCCGTGCGAATGAGGAACTCCGATTCCACCGTGAAGCTGCCGTACAAGGCGGACAACCGCAGCCAGCCGTGCTCCCCCCCCGACGACACCGTCACGCGAATCGATGGCGACCCGTCGATCAAATGTTCCGGTTCCATCAGGCTGTGGTTGCAGCGCGAGCACGCCACCGTCAGCAGATAAACCCGCCGGTCCGCCTGAATCTCCGCCTCGTCCAGTCCGGCCAGCGTCTTGTGAATCACCTTCCCGACCCGCGTCGCGTTCACGTTCGAGAAGTAGTGCCCGTCCACTACCACGATGGGTCCCAGGGCGCACGCGCCCAGGCAGTTCACCGTTTCCAGGGTGAACTCCTTGTCCGGCGTCGTTTCACCGGGCCGGACGTTCAGTTGCCAGGCGAACGCTTCCTCAATCCGCGGCGCTCCCCGCACGTGACACGCCGTGCCCTTACAGACCACACAAAGGTGCTTGCCGCGGGGTTTGAGGCTGAAAGACTTGTAAAACGTGGCCACCCCATAGACATCAACCGGCGAGCGGCCGGTGCGCTCGGCCACCAACTTCAAGGCATCGGCGGGCAGATAGCTGTACTTGGTCTGGATCTCCTCCAGAACGGAGATGAGTCCGCCCCCCTCGTCGTGATGTTTGTCAATGATGCTCAGGACTTCGTCGGTCTTCACCGGTTTGCTCCGTGCAGATGCGGATCGTCTTGGTCAGGTTGCGCCGGTGCCAAGGCGCGTATGGGCTATTCGTAGTCTTCGCAATGCCAAACGCCCCCTTCGGGCCTCGGGTGCCTACAGGTTCGATGATGCTCGCAATTCAGGCACAGCCCTGCGTACTTGGAGACATCCTCGGCGGCCGCGCCAAGTGCGCTCGGCGAACCTGCCGATGGCGAAGGCTTCCTTCCATCAGTTCGCAGATCGGACGCCACATAGTCATCAAACAGCTCACAAAACAGCGCCGGTCCCCTTCGAGCCCGGTGGAAGCAGATCGGGCTGTTGTTGCACGTGGAACAAAGGCCCATGGTCTCGGTAGTCTCGGACATGATCATGGTGCTGGTCTCCTCTGCCGTTTGTGTCTCTGGCGAGGCGAAACCCCGCCCACGCGGGCGGCCACCCAGCCGCAGAGCACTCACAACAATTGGTGTGCCACCGGCAGCACTCGAGTTGAGAAATCACTCATGCCGGTCAAAGGCACAAATTGAGAAGGAGCTAACTTGTGCAACGAGCGTAGGATAGGTTAGCGAGCGCCGACGACGCACAAGACTGGGCATGGCCTGCCCGGGCGTTGGGAGATGCAAGCGAAGACCGGGGGAATTTGAACCGCCGGGGAGAATCGCCCCGGCGTTGAACGTGTCAGGTCAATTCAGTCCCATGAGATTTGAGCTTCTCGCGCAGAGTCTTGCGGTCGATGCCGAGGATTTCAGCGGCCTGCGTCTTGTTGCCGGCCACACTGGCCAGGACGTTACGGATGTGTTCCGCTTCGACCTCGGCCAAAGTTCGACGTAGCCCCGCCTCCCGCCCCACGGAGAACCGCATCGACGAGGGCAAATCCGGCACTTCAATGACGTTACTGTCGGTCATGACCACGACGCGCTGAATGATGTTCTCCAGTTCCCGGACGTTTCCCGGCCAAGAGTAGTTCTTCAGCACCAGCAACGCCTCGTCGGTGAAGCGGGGCACGGGATGGCCCAGTTCTTCCGCGAACTTCCGGGCAAAGTGGGCCGCCAGCAGGAGGACATCGTCAATCCGTTCTCGGAGTGGAGGCATCGAAACGGTGATGACATTCAACCGGAAGAAGAGGTCCTCACGGAAGACTTCGTTCTTGACGAGCGCGCGCAGATCCTTGTTGGTCGCCGCGACCACACGCACGTCTACTCTCCGCGGACGCGCAGAGCCCACCATGTAGATTTCGCCGTCCTGCAACACCCGCAGCAATTTGGCCTGCATGGCCAGGCTCGTATCACTGATCTCGTCGAGGAAGATGGTCCCGCCGTCGGCGGTCTGAAAGAAGCCCGCGCGGGATTCGGTGGCTCCGGTGAAGGCGCCCTTGATGTGTCCAAACAGTTCACTTTCCAGCAGGTTCTCCGGAATCGATCCGCAGTTGACCGGCACAAACGGTGCCGATGCCCGCGAGCTGCTATAGTGGATCGCCCTGGCCGCCAACTCCTTCCCCGTGCCGCTCTCGCCCGAAATCAGCACGGTCGCCCGCGTCGCCGCCGCCTTGCGAATGACCCCGAACACTTCCCGGAGCGCCTTGGCCTCGCCGATCAGGCCGGGCAGCCCCGGCGAGGGCTGATTGGAGTCGTCTTGCGAACTGCGCCGGGCCTTGAGCACGTCCAGGATGCGCCGAACTGCCGAGAGCAGCTCCTCATCGGTAAACGGTTTCGTAAGGTAATCCTGCACCCCGAGCTTGACCGCGGTGACGGCGCCCTGAATCGTCGGGTATCCGGTAATCATCAGGACCTCAGTGTCCTTGAGGTTTTCCCGAACATGCCGAGCCAGGTCGAGTCCGCTCACCTGCGGCATCTTCAGATCGGTGATCACCAGGTCGATGGGAGCGCTGTCCAGAATGCGGATCGCCTCCGCCGCTCCCGGCGCCGTGAACACCTGATAGCCGGACGCCGCAAGGTTCCGCTGGATGAGCTCCAGCGTATCGGGGGCGTCGTCGACCACCAGGATGCATTCCTTTTCAGCCGCGGGCGCCATCTTGATCCGTCTCCTGAGCTTCGGGTGGCAGGACGGTCGGCAAGCGCACCTCAAACCGCGTGCCCTGTCCCGGCCGACTGTGGACATCAATCGAGCCGCCGTGAGACACGACGATCCCGTGCACGACCGCCAAGCCGAGCCCGGTGCCCTCGCTCACGTCTTTCGTGGTAAAGAACGGCAAAAAGATCTTCGCCCGGATCTCCTCACTCATGCCGATCCCAGTGTCTTGCACGACGACCGACACGGTGGAGCCGCGCGCTTGCGTGCCCACCGTCAAGGTCCCACCGACGGGCATCGCCTGCACGGCGTTGACGACCAGGTTGACCAGGACCTGCTTGAGCTGTGCCGGATCAGCGTGGATATCCGGCATATCCGGCGAAAGGTCACGCACCACTTGAATTCCCCCCTTGGCGCACCGGGCTTCCAGAAAATAGAGCCCCTCCTCGACCACCTGATTAAGATTGAGCTGAGCCTTCCTGGCCGGCACCTGTCGGGCAAAAACCATCAACTTCTTGATCACCTCGCGCGCGTACAGCGACGCGGTGACGATCTTCGCGATATCATGCGCCGCCGGCTGGGGCAGTCCAGAACACTTCTGGGCAAGCTGAGCGAACCCCAGAATACCGCCCAAAGGCTCGTTCAGCTCGTGCGCCACGCCCGCAGCCAACTGCCCGATCGTGGCCAGGCGGTCCGCGTGAATAAGCTGTTGCTGAAGATTCGCTTTTTGCCGCTCGGCTTCCTTCCGTTCGGCAATCAAGGCCACTTCTCGAGCCACCGCGCCGATCAGCTTCTCCTCTTCCTTGAGAAACGGACCGGCGGCAAACTCAGGCCGCTCGTCCAGATAAACGACCTGGACGACGCCGCGCCGACATCCGGCGACGACGATATCCGCGGACTGCTGGTATCTGCTCTGACGGAAGCCGGGTGAGGCATAGGGACGGTCATCGAGGACGATCCTGGCCGCGGCAACCTCCGGGTACTGCCACGCCGGTCGCAGGAGTTTCACGATGCGCTGGAGCATATCTTCCAGAGGTAGGTCCGCCTGCTCCGCCACCTGGGCGATGCCGTACAGGCAGGTCAGCTCCTTGACGCGCTCGCGTAGCGCTCTCTCCGCTCGCCGACCCGCCACCGCCAGTCCGAGCGCTTGGGCGGCCCCCTCGTAGAACTCGACATCTTCCTTCGCAAGGTCGTTGGTCCGCTCGCTTTTCAGGTGCAAAAGGCCGATGGTCGCCTCGTCCACGAAGAACCGGACGATCGCGAGTGAGCGGTAGTGCCCGCCGACACACAAGCTCTCCGCCTTTGCTTCCGGCCCGGTCCCGCCGCCGAGGGGCACTCGCTCCCAAGCATCTCCGGTCCAGAAGCTCCCATTGTGCGTAAAGGAGGACTGCGAAGAGTCAAATTGCCGGCAGGCTACTTCTCGGCACAACCGCTCGAGGTCGGAATTCTCGTGGAATGCGGGGATCACCTTCCCGTCCTCGGTGCGTGTCCAGCGTACGACTTCAAACCGTGTGGCCGCGTCCGGGCGCCGGGCGGCCTCCCAGCGGTAGTGCAGATCGCCGTGGTTCAGCCGCACCTCAACCGCGTCGCAGCCGGTGAAATCCATGAGCGTTTTCGAGACTTCGTGCAAGAAGTCGACTCTCGAAGACGCCCGGCTGGCGCAGTGCAGAATGGTCCGCGCCAGCTTGGCCCCATCCTCCGGGCAGATCGAACGCCGATGGCCGTCCCCGGATGTGTCTTGGTGCCTTTCGCACATGTGCGCGCCAACCATTCGATGTCCCGTGGCCCATCATACCTCGCCCGCGGGCGTTGTTCCATCATGCTGATGAACTACGGAGGCAGTTGTTCAGAGGTGTCGCGTTTTCTGAGAAGCCCGTTTCGCGGCGGCCGATGGAAGCCGCCCTACCAGACTGTCCGTTCTGATTACACCGGGGGCCGAATGAGGCCTCACTGCGGATCACCACCTCCTGAAGAAGGCCGATGTTCACCCGCGCCGCCCTGGCCGGTTTTCGCCGTTCGCTGACGGCGGCGCAACTCCACAGCCAGTCGAGTCAACCCCCGGTACAACGGCGCCAGCGCCAGCCAGCACAGCACCAGCAGCACCAGGAATGTCGTGCTGCCTCCCTCGTCCTGCACAAGCAAACCGGGCGCGTTCACCAGCCCGTGCACCCCCACCGCGTACAGCAGGTTGCCGCTCCGCAGGTAGATCACAGCGAAGAGCACGCCGTAGAGCGTCAAAACTACCAGTTTCAAAGGATAATCGGCAGCCGGCGTGCCGTGCCTGAGGTCGTACGGGATGTGGCCGATGGCAAACACTATGCTGGACGCCAGCAGGGCTACCGCCCACGACCAGTGTGAACGCCGCCCGAGCGCCGCGCGCAGCTTCGCCTCGATCTGCGTGAGCAGGAACCCCCGGAACACAAGTTCCTCGCACAGTGCCGTTCCGAGAAAGTCGCCGCTCATGCCGCCCAGCACCCATGTCGGCCGCACCCACCACTCCTCGTTCCAGACGATCCGTCCGGCATCGGGCAGGTCGATGACGAGCAGACCAAGTTGCATCGCCCCCCAGAGCCCGGCCGTAAACGCCAGTGCCGGCAGAATCCCCGCCGCCTGCACGCCCAGGTCGTGCCAGCGCAGCCGACCGAGCAGGAACGCGCCGCCGCCGAGTACCACCAACGCTTCCATCCCACGCAGCCACAGCATGGGCGAAACGAGCCCTCCGCTCGACTCTCGGATCGCGCGCACCACGGGACGCAGCGCCGGCGGAGCGGACAGCCATCCACTCAGGGCGAAGTTGAGGACCACCACCAGCAGGATCACCGTCCAGGTCGTCATGCGGGGTCCGTCGTTCGTCGCGTTTCTCATCAGGTACGATTATAATGTTTCGCGCCCGGACGATAAGGGAAGACCAGAAGCGGACTGGGACCCGAAAGACAACACAACGACGGAGGCATCACGGCCGATAGGTGCGGGCGTTCTCCAACGCCAGCGCAAAGACGCACTCCAGGTCGTTCCCGTTCGGCGTGCAGGTCATCACCGACGCCCCCGTGTACGGCTGAAAGGTCGGATTTGCGCACGTGGCCTCGGCGAGCACGGGGTTCGCGCTCGGCGGCGGACCGTCGAAGTGGAAGCTCAACTGCCGGATCCAAGCCCAAGGTGGAGGGTCAGGGTGTGGCGATCCCGGACAACCCACTCCACTACCTCCTCCTTATCGAACTCCAGGGCCCGGGCGATGGGCGCCGGGAAGCAGTTCTTCGACAGCGCCGACGCCTTCCTCGAGGCGGCTCGAGCCGGTCAACTGAAGAGCCAGCGCCAAGAGCCTGCTGGCGGTGACCCTGGCGGGGCAACTGCGGGTGCTGGAGGATCACCTGGACCGGTACCGGGAGAAGATCGCGGAACGCTTCGGCCGGCATCCGGACCACGACCTCTTCGGCGCGCTGCCCGGCGTGGGCGAGAAGCTGGGACCGCGGCTGCTCACCACCACTGGAAATTGGCCGCCAGTCTGCTTATTTCGCCCTTTCAGGGCATAGGAGCACGGCGGCGCGCTTTGGTGAAAAATGCGCGCTAATCCTGCACACGGCGGATGTCGGCCCCCACGGCGGCGAGCTTTTCCTCAATCCGTTCGTAGCCGCGATCGATGTGATATGCCCGGAGCACTCGCGTCTGTCCCTTGGCAATCAAACCCGCCAGGATTAAGGCCGCGGAGGCCCGCAGGTCGGAAGCCATCACTGGCGCCCCGATGAGCCGCTTGACCCCTTCGATGATGACGGTTGGGCCTTCTTTGCGCAGGTGGGCCCCCATGCGGTTGAGCTCCGCCACGTGCATGAAGCGGTCGGGGAATACCTTCTCGGTAATGACGCTGTTGCCGTCAGCCAGGCACAACAGGGCCATGGTTTGGGCCTGCAAATCGGTCGGGAAACCGGGAAAGGGTTGCGTGGTGATGTCCACGGGTTCGAGCCGGCGTGCCGAATTGACCACGATCCCTTTCTCGTAGCGTTCGATGTTGAGGCCCACGTGCCGCAGCCGATCCACCAGCGCGATGAGGTGTTCGAGACGCCCATGTTCCAAGTTGAGTTCGCCGTTGGTGATGGCGGCCGCGATCATGAACGTACCCGCTTCGATCCGGTCGGCGATGATGCGGTGCTCCACGCCGCGGAGCGACTCCACCCCGTCGATGGTGAGGCGTGGGGTGCCGTGTCCCGTAATCTGGGCCCCGCACTTGTTGAGGAAGTCCGCCAGGTCGGCCACCTCCGGTTCGCAGGCCGCCGACTCGATCACGGTCCGTCCTTCGGCGAGGACGGCGGCCATCATCACGTTGGCCGTCCCGGTCACCGTGGACCCGAACGCCCCGCCGAGGAAGATTTCGGTGCCCTTGAGTCGCTTGGTCTTGAGCACGATGTCCCCGTTGAGCAAGTCGAAGTCCGCTCCCAGGTTCCGCAGACCGTCCACGTGGAGGTTGATCGGGCGATCGCCGATGGCACACCCGCCGGGCATCGAGACCTGGGACCGCTTGCGTTTGGCAAGCAGCGGTCCCATGACGCAGACGCTGGCGCGCATCTTGGAGACCAATTCGTACTCGGCATGACAATTCATCTCGTCCTCGACGCGCAGCCGCAGGGCCCCGTCCTGCAGCCGTTCGCAGGTGATGCCCAGCCGGTTGAGCAAGGTGAGCATCTGGCGGACGTCGTCGAGGTCGGGGACGTTACGCAGGACGGTCTCGCCCTCACAGAGAATAGTGGCGGCCAGGATAGGGAGTGCCGCGTTCTTGGCACCGCTGATCTTCACCGTTCCCTTCAGCCGCGACCCGCCGGTAATCTCGAAATGCTCCACCGCACCGCTCCTTCCTGGGCCGCAGCCGCACAGACCACCCTTGGGACCCGCAGGCGGCCAACGGCGCAAATTGAAAATCGAGAGTCCCAAAACCGCGCTGGTGTCGCTCGGCTATTCCGCGTTTTCCATTTTGCCGTGCGTCCCGCCCATCTCGGCTATTACCCCGTCAGGCGGAATTCCATCACCCGGTCATGCGGGTCCGTGGGGTCGCGCCAGGCCCCCACGTACGCGAAGCGACCGGACCGACCGAAGATGTCGACCACGGCTGGCCCTTTACCATACCCGATTTCCACGAGGATCGCACCCCCCGCCCGCAGCAGGGCCGGACCGGCTTGGGCGAACACGCGGTAAAACGACAACCCGTCCCCACCTTCGGTGAGGGCCATGGCCGGCTCGTGGGCGCGGATGTTCTGCGGCAACGTCGCCATTTCGTCGGCCGCCACGTAGGGTGGATTCGATACCATCAAGTCGAACCCGCCGTCGGGTATGCGCTTCGCCGGCAGCTCCAGGCGATCGACCTCTACAAACGCGACGCGATCCGCGACGCCGTGTCTGGTCGCGTTCCGCCGGGCCACCTCCAGCGCCCCCGGAAAAATGTCCGTGGCGACGGCCTGACCCGAGGGCAGGTGCTTCAGCAGGGTGACGACGATGCACCCACTCCCCGTGCCTACGTCGAGAAAGCGCGGCTGCTCCAGGTTGCGGTCCTCGCACAGTTGCAGGGCCCGCATCACCAACGCCTCCGTCTCGGGGCGGGGAATCAGCACGGCGGGCGTCACTTCGAAGGTCAGGGAGAAAAACTCCTTGTACCCGACCAGGTAGGCCACCGGTGTATGGTCGGCGGCCGCCAGGACCAGCTCGCGAAAGACCGCACGCCGGTCGGCGGCCGGGACGCTCTCGAAGCGCGTGTAGAGCTCGATCTTCCGGCAATTCAGCGCATGGGACAGCAAGACTTCGGTCGCCAGCCGGGCCTCATCCACACCGCGCTGGGCCAAGTATTGCTGCGTCCACTGGAGAAGACGACCGACAGTCCATGGGGCCTCGTGAGCTGTGCTCTGGTCGGCCATGACCAACGAGTATATCCATTCCACCGCTGGCGAGGAAGTCCATCGGAGCGGGTGGCGTCGCCTCGATCCGCTTCACGATGCGGCGTGCCAGGTCGATCAGGATGTCGCCGGCGACAATCGTGCTCTCGTTGCCGGTGGGCGTGAAGACCCGCCGCCGGACGCACGTCTTCCGCATCGTCCTCAGTCATTCCCGCAATCCTGCCGACGAAGCCGCCGTCTCGATCGTCTTTCGGAGCGACGAAACGATCCAGGTCACAGGCTTTTTCCCGTCCCGAGTGTTGACGAAGCCACATGCGCGCCATATTGACCGCAATCCGGCGCAACCACTGGGGAAAGGCGCGTGGATCACGAAGCTCCGACAACCGTGTGTAGGCCGTAATGAACGTCTCTTGGGCAAGGTCCTCCGCAGAAGCGGGGTCGCGTACTATGGATCACAGTACCCTGTACACCGCCTCTTGGTATCGACTCACTAATGGGCCGAAGGCCTCCGGGTGAGTGCTATGCTTACTTGAAATTCCAAGCGAGCGGCTCCAAGGTGATGGGGTGTTTAGCAAAACCATCAACCCAGGAGCCGTGCGCTGAGGAGTATCGTTCGAGTGGGACGGACGGGCAAGGGGAAGCGGGCCGGGC
>JAZDKM010000116.1:0-13400 GCA_043803085.1 Planctomycetota bacterium | reverse complement strand
GAAGGTGTCCAGGGTGGGCGCGAGCATGTTGTGGCTACTCAACGTCTTTGCCTTCTCATGGCCGCTCCTTTGACACCGTAGTGACAAGGGCGCGGCCATGCCACCCTGACATTTCAGCGGGGAAGCATGCCGAGGGCGGTCAAGCCTCACCGGGCCACTCGCGATCCCGACCAGTCGGGATTGCTTGAAGCCCTGCCACCCGCGCCGCCCTCTATACCGCGCTC
This sequence comes from Planctomycetota bacterium, assembly GCA_043803085.1. Lineage (GTDB taxonomy): Bacteria > Planctomycetota > Phycisphaerae > UBA1845 > UBA1845 > JAAEQG01. The sequence continues at coordinate 13,176 of JAZDKM010000116.1, read as the reverse complement.
GCCGCTCTCAGCGCCATCCTCCGACTCACGCCGACCGACGTACGGCGTGTTCGATTGCAGCAATTGCGCGCGGAGCTCCGCCGTGATCGGTCGATCGTCGACGGTCTTGCCGTCCCGCATGTTGATCAGCCGCTCGCCTTGGGCCGCCACGTGCATCTCGTGGGTCACCAGGACCAGAGTGGCCCCATCCTCGTGCAGCGTATGGAAGATCTCCAGAATCTGGTCTCCGGTTTGGGAATCCAGGTTCCCGGTGGGCTCGTCGGCCAGGATCAAGCGCGGGTGATTCACGATCGCCCGGGCGATGGCCACGCGTTGCCGCTCACCGCCGGACAACTCGCTGGGTTTGTGTTTGGCCCGGTCCGCCAGGCCCACGCGACGGAGCGCCTCCAGGGCGGCTGCTTTGGCCGAGCCCTGCCGCCCGTAGATGAGCGGTACCATCACGTTGTCGAGGGCCGACGTCCGGTTGATGAGGTTAAACGTCTGAAAAACAAACCCGATGGACTGGTTCCGGATGCGGGCCAACTGCTTGTCGTTCAGGTCATGAACGGGCTTACCATCGAACTCGTACCTGCCGGCGGTCGGGCGATCCAGACAACCCAACAGGTGCATCAACGTGCTCTTGCCGCTTCCCGACGCCCCGGTGATGCTGACGAACTCGCCCTCCTCGATGACCAAGTCCACCCCGTCGAGCGCCCGGACCTGGGCGGCGCCCATTTCGTAGACCTTGGTCATCGCGGTGACTTTGATCATGTCTGGTGAATCGTAACGGTCTGTCTCGCCCAGGCCGACGTCCGGCGGGGTGGCATGGCCAAGCGTAGCGCGGCCATGAGAAGGCGAAGACCTCGCGTCAACACGCCTGTAGCTTTAGGGTCCGCCGTGCGGACCATAACAAACTCGCCCTCTGACCCGACCGGCTGGAAAGCCGGTCCCACAAACTGCACCGAAAGACCCCGTGAACCGGGTTACTTCTCCTCTTCCGGCGCCCGCGGCAGTTTAGTGTATACCCAATCCCCCTCTTTGATCTCCCCCTCCAAAACCTCCGCGAGCAGGCCGTTGTCCAGCCCGAATCGGCATTTGACGAACTTCGGCTCCGGGTCGGGCTTGCCCTCCACCTTGACCGGAAGGTAGACGCCGAGTTGGTTGTCTTCCTTGTGGATGGCATCATGTTGGACCAACAGGGCGTCGTGTACCGACTGGGCGGTGAACTCCACGTCCGCCTGCATTCCGACGGCCAGCTTGTCTCGGTTGGCGCTGGTCAGCAGGATGTCCACATAATAGGTGACCACCGAGGCGGCCTTACGCGGCTCAGGGTAGATCCGCTCGATGGCCCCGCGAAAATCTTCATCGCGGTAGGCCTCGACCAGTACCCGGACCGTCGCCGAGTCCTTGTCGATGGGGGCCTCGGGTGGATCGTCCGCCACGGCGGGAAGGTTGCCGCCCGGCCGCGCGGACGCCGGCGCGATCTCGCGGATCACGCCGAAGTCGGCCTCGTCCACCTCCGCACGCACGTACACTTCCGAGTCGTCGGCCACAACGGCCAGGACCGTGCCGCCAGTAAAGCTCTCCTTGCCGGTTTGGATCACCTCGCCCTCTTGCACGAGCATCTGCATGATGATGCCGTCGCTGGGTGAGAATACCTCGGTATCCCGCAAACGCTCTTCGGCATCGCTGAAGTTCCTCTGCGCGGTGGTCTTGGCCGCGTCGGCCAGGATCACATCCTTCTCGGCCATCTCGATGGCGATCCCGGCTTGCCCCAGGTCCGCCTCCGCGCCCGCCTTGGAAGCGAGCAACCGCTCGTAGCTCGTTTTGGCGCTGACGTACTCGCGGTTGTTAGACTCCTTGCCTTCGTAGAGCTTCCGGATACGCTCCCAATCGTTGGCCGCGTCGGCCAGTTGCGCGACGATGGCGGCGAGATTGGCCTGCGCCTTGGCGACGCCGATCTCTCGCCGCTCCCGCAGGGTGATCTTCGCACGATCCAGGTTGGCCTGGGCGCGGATCAGGTCCGCCTCGGCCCGGTCCTTGTTTCGCTGTTCATCGTCGGGGGTCAGTTGAATGAGCAGATCGCCCTTGTGGATTCTGTCGCCGGCCTCGAAGAAGCGTGCGGCCACCGTGCCGCTGGCCTCGGACTTGATTTCGGTCTGTCTCTTGTAACGCACCTCGCCGGTGGCGTTGATCGGGATGGTCAGGTCGTCGCGCTTCACCCTCTGCAACTCGCCCTTCTCCCCGGTGAACGACATGCGCACATTGCGCAGCGCATACCACCCCAGCACAACCACCGCCAGCACGAGGATAATCACCAGGACCTTCTTCATGATCCGCGCTACTCGTTGCGACTGGACGTGACTATATCGCAAGGCTCAGGGCGAGGCAAATGCGTGGGCGCTGCAAGACGTTGGGAGATGTCGGAATTTGTGGCAGTCCCGGAGGGACGAAGGAGCACAGCCCAGGGCGCGAGCCCTGGGTAGACGCCACCCTAGGATGCTCAAGCCCCGGACGGGCGCACGCAGGTGGGAGCTCTCAGCGAACCGCTTTTGAACGGCGCCGCAGCGCCGCCAGGCCGCCGCAACCCAGCAGCAACAGGGTGCCGGGCTCCGGCGCGTTGCCGGCCACTTTGTCGGAAAGCTCGCCACCGGGGCCGACCGCCTGAAAGCGCCCGACTGCGTAGTATCCCTCCAGACCTGCGTAGTAGGTGGTGAACAAGGTGACCAGTTGGTCCGGCGTTGACCCCGTGTTACCCAAGTTCAGCACGATGGATTCTGACTCGCCCTCCGTCGGCGCCCCTTGCGGACTCCCCCCTTCGAAGTTGTGGTCACTGGTGATCATCACGTCGTATCCGCCCGGCGCACTGAGCCAACCCGGTGATATGGCCACATCCAAGTCGAGCTCATCGAAGAAAGTTCCGGTGCCGCCCGATGCAAACGTGGCCGGCCAGGAATCGGGTACCTCAAACCCCACCGCGGTCAACGAGGACCCAATCGACCCCGGCGTCGTGTTCTCGATCAACACGTGGAGCAGGTCGTTCAAGCCGTCCTCGGTGAAACTGAGCGACAGCCGCGCCGTGGCGCCCGTGCTCTCGGTCGAACCGAAACTCGGATCGATCACCAGGATGATGGCCGAGCCCTGGGCTCCGCCGGCCGCGCACGCCAGCACCACCCCTACATAGACAGACAAACAGAAAGGTCTCATCTCTCCCCCTCAGCCTCCCAATAGTAACCCGCAACGAGCGAGAGATGCTGAGGTGTCTCCCTCCTCTGCTATCTCCCGACTCTAGTATTGGATTTGTAGGCGCGACCACCGCCCAAATCAAGTAGTAGAGAGCGAAGAACCTCCCGCCCGGCAAAGAGCGCCTGTTCTATCGGACGTACCGCTGCCGACCGTCCGATTCGTCGGTATACTGTCGTAGCTTTCGGTGAGGAACGGGATGAACCCGACGTCCGAGGATATCCGTGTGGTCATCCTGGGAAGCGGCACCTCGCACGGCGTGCCGATGATCGGGTGCGCCTGCGCGATCTGCACTTCCAGCGATCCGCGCGATCGCCGGAGCCGACCCTCGATCGTCGTCGACTACGGCGACCGCGTCATCCTGGTCGACACCGCACCGGAATTGCGTTTGCAGTGCATCGCCAACGGCATCCGCCGGGTGGACGCCGTTTTGTTCACCCACCATCACGCCGACCACGTGACCGGCCTGGACGACTTGCGCCGATTCAACTGGATCATGAAGGGGCCGCTGCCCTGCTACGGTCGGCCGGACACGCTCGAGGTCATTCGCCGGATGTTTCTGTACGCCTTCGAGGAAGATGCGAGCTACCCTTCGCACAAGCCCGACCTGCACCTGGTCCCCCTGGGGGACAACCCGCTGGAGTGGTTCGGGCGCCGCATCCTCCCCATTCCGCTGATGCACGGCCCCTTGCCCATCCTGGGCTACCGGTTCGGCCGCATGGCCTATTGCACCGACTGTAACTCTATCCCCGAACCATCCTTCACCTTGCTGCGGGAACTTGACGTGCTCATCCTGGATGCGCTTCGTCGCCGTCCCCATCCGACCCATTTCAACTTGGAGCAGGCCGTCGAGGTCGCCCGCCGCATCGGCGCCCGCCGCACGCTCTTCACGCACATCGCCCACGAACTCCATCACGCCACGGTCAACGCCGAACTCCCGCCGGGGATGGAACTGGCCTTCGACGGCCAGATCGTCACCGGCCGGGCGTAGTAGGGTCCGCGCTCGCGGACCACGGAATCCCCCCGCACCTCGCCGACCGTATCGTGGACCGAAACCTTGACCCGCCGCTTCCAATGGGTTAGCATGCACCTTGGGTCAAACGTTTCCACGGCAAGGTGGGCCATGAACCGGCGCAGAGTGTGCTACGTGTGGCGCGGCGGGATCATTCTTGCGGGTCTCGTAGCGTGGGCAGGCGCATGCGACAGCCTTTCGGGCCGCTTCTTCTCTGTACCCCCGAGATCGGAGCCGCGTGGAAACCCAGGGGACGCCGGTGGGTCCGAAATCGACTTCGCGGGCTTGGACGTCCAAATCACCGACGCCCGCCAGTATGTCGATGATGGAGTGCATCTCGATGCTGCTCCGATCATAGCACTGTTAGAGCAGCACTCTGGTGATTGGGCGACGCTCTCGTATATCTGTGAACATTTCTACTGGTCCACGTTCTGTTGGCGAAAGGCCTCCCAACTCAACCCGGAGTTACGGGAAGAGATCTGCGCTCGCTATGTTCAGGACCTTGGGGTCGAATGTGGTCCCTGTGTGGCGAACGAGGATCACTTGGAAGAGTACCAATCCGAGTGCCTTCAGGGCATCCCGATCTTCATCTACTGACGTTGCGGAGGGGTCCTTCCCCGCTGCGGAGCGTGCCCTTCGCCCGATCAATGTACCGAGTTATGCTGTTCCCATCCTTTCAGGGCCGCGGGCGTGAGGGTCCGGGCCGAGAAGAAGCGCTCCCTCACGGTCGCGGTTCGGAACTGCGGGCGGGCGGCGCCAGACTTCGTAGCGGCCGGAGCGGCCGACGCGCTGCCAGCCGGCATTCTGTAAGACTCGCACACCCTGTTCGCCCCGACCCTCGCCATAGTCGAGCACGAAGTGGCCGATCGGATAGAGCGACCGCAATCGGTCTAGCGCCGCGCGCCACTGGCCGTCCTGCGGGGCCGCAGCACCGCCCCGAACCGGAGCGTAAAAGAGGTTGCGGGCCTGCAACACGGCTTCGCGGAACGCCGGATCGTCAGCCGGCAGCATGATCTTCTCGCGCGAGAGCACCAGCCGGACGTTGGGCATCAATTGCGGCAGCTCCCGGGTCACCGTCTCGGGGCCCCAGACGAACGAGGCGGCCTGTACGCTACCCAGCAGATCGACTAGACCGTGAATATCGTCGGCGAACTTGGAAAGCTGCTTGGGCAGCGGTCCGGTCCTGACCGCATAGGCACTGGTGTTGGCCAGCAGAACAGCGAACATCCCCGCCGCCCCAAGACATCCCAGGAACGAACGCACGGGGGTCACCGTGCCATCGCGGCGGCGTAGGAGGGCGACCCACGCGCAGTAAAGCACGAAGGAGACGATGGCAATACTGACCAGGCTCGGCAGCATCCACCGCGCCCGCCAGAAGATGGAGGTCGGTAAGGCGAGGTTCAGCAACCGCCCCACGAGCGTGCTATTACACAGCCCCACCGCGACCATCCCTAACAAACCGACGATCAAGAACTCGCGGTTCCTCCAACCCAACGCCAGCACTAACGGCGTGGCGACCGCTCCGAAGCAGAACAGCACGTCCCAGCCGAAAAGAATGCGGGGTTCCTGCCGCGGGACCGGCCGGTCATCCACGCGGACCAGGTCGCGCGACTGCTCCGGATCACCCGCGACGCGCCCAGTGGAGAGACCCCGCTCCGGGTCAGAACGGTGAGACGCGCCATAGAACACTCCGCCCAGCAGTCCATAAGCAGCCAGCAGGATCAAGAGCTTGGGCAAGGCCTCCCGCTGCCAGAGGGTGGATGCGGCGCAGGCCGTCGCGGACCATACCGCCCCCAGGATCGTCGCGAACGGGTGCACGAGGTGACCTACCACGGCAACAGCCGCGCCCCAGAGCAGATGCTGCCGGTTCGGGCGACGGAAGAGCAGAACCAACGTGGCCAGTTGCAGCGGATGGATGAGCCAGAGGTGGACAGACTTGGTCTGCAACGCCCGCCAGACCATGAACTCGGCCATACTGCGCTCGTACTCCCAGGACTTGCAGATCATCGCGGCCGCGACGAGCGTACCCAAGGGGACGGCCCAGCGGTGCGCGCGCAGAACGACCGCCAGCGCCGCCGCCATGGCACTCATACCGACGAGAATCATCAATGGAGGCAGCACGCTGTGCTGCAGGGCCGCACACTCGAGCCCCGTGATCCAAGATATGGCCGCCACCAACGGGGCGACGAGCGGTGCGAGATCGACGGGATTCAGGAGCCTCTCACTGCCGATCGAGGACTCGTACTTGCCCATCGGCAGGCCGTAGCGGTAATCCACGGCCTGGGAAACATAGCTGACGTCGTCGGAGTTCCACGGCGGGCGATACATGTGCCGTGGCCGATCTTCCGGGTTGGGTGGGAGCCGGTAGCTCGCGTTCATCAGGTGCCCGGTCAGCAGGGCCAGGCCCAACCACAGGATGACGACCAGCGCGGGGCCTGACGCGGCGGGCTGCGGGGTCCGCGTATCCCCATCCTCGGCAGCCCGGCGGCCGGCCGGTCGCTTGTTGCGGGAGTTCATCGGCGAAGTCGGTGGGGCGGGGTCGGTTTTGGGCGATCGCCCTCGCCGGGTGCCCAGCAGGATGACGACCGCAACGCCCGTGGAAGCGAGCGCACCGAGCAGCGTACCCTGCCACCAGTACGGGCGGGCGGCGTAGAAGCCGCGCGTCACGGAGGGGTCCTGGGTCTGGCGAGTCGCCAGCCACACTCCGACCATCACGACCGCAATTCCGACCACGATGAGCGCTGCGGTGCGCCTCGGCACGTCGAGCGGGAAGTCCAAAGTCGAAGGTCCAAAGTCCAAAGTCGGCGGACGGTTTTGGCGCCCTTCGGGCATCGGTTCACGCCTGAGCAGACACCAGACCAAGACGGCGATACAGACCGCGTAGACTACACCATAAACGAGCAAAGCGGTGGAGAGCCGCCAGTGCAGCAGACAGGCCGGCCAGGAGACCAAGCCGAACAGCACTAACCCTCCGACCGACGCCACGCCGAGTTTTCCGAAGCCGCGTCCTAAGGGATGATCTGCGGAGAAGCAGAGAAGGACCGCGAGGAGCCCGGGGAGCATCAGCACGCTCCAACACGCGGCGGCGGCGGCCATCTCCCAGCGTGGCGCACAGACCAGAATGAGAAACGGGGCCGCCAACGGCCACCATCCACGCAGATACGTGGCCAGCCATCCGTCCGACTCGTGGTCCGTGCGCGTGCCCGCGAGTTTCAGGAGGATATTCCGCATGGGTTGCCCACCAACGACTCATCCCGGAACGAAAAGGGGGCAGGAACCTTCTTGCGTGGACGCTGCTCGTGGATCGGGCGGCGTACCCAGCGCAGAAGAAGATTCCTGACCCCTGTTCGCGGACACCATGTCGATCATGGTAAGAAAGTGCCACTCAATGTGCCAGAGTTTCTCGCTACACCCGATAAAAACTGCTTGACTCCGCGGCCTTCACATACGGTAATATACGGCAGTAGCATGGAGCGTGTGAGGGGGGCCGGCTTCCGCGCCCGTTCTCATGCCGGTGTAGAGTCTATGGTGTGGAGAGAGACGCCGAATGGCGCTCTCTCTTTTTTTGTGTCTAAGGAGGAGTTCCGTGAGAGCAAGAAGGTTCGCTATGGGTCTTTGCGCGGGGTTAGTGTTCGCGTGCACGGTTCCGGCCGTCGGTGTGGGTACGGCAACGTTTACCGCCGTGGGAGACCTGAATCCCGCAACTCCAAACATAGCGGAAGTTCTGCCGAACACGATTGCGGTCTTCAGTATCAGGATCAGTACCACCAACCCGGACGGCTTCGAGACGGCGGACCTGATCATCGGAGCCAACGGCCTGCCTGGTCCTGTTGACCCGAACTTCGTGTACGACCCCGCTTGGCTCGCCGCTTTTGCCAGCGTAGTTAGCCCGCCGATCTACGCCACCGGTGTGTTCGGTTATGAGAGGTTGGTTTATGTCGGCGGCGGCAATCCCACTTCGGTCGGCACAAGCCTGGCTTTGGGGACCCTCTCGCTCGCCACAACGGGGTTGGTGGTGGGCGACACCCGCACCGTCAAGATTGATAGCGTCCAAGACGGATTCAGCGGCTTGAGCCGGCTAGGCATCCTGGAAGGCATCTCCGGAATCGGAACCATTAGCATTGTTCCCGAGCCAGCTTCGCTGGCGTTGCTGGTCCTGGGTGCGGGCTGCGGGTTGCGTCGTCGCCGAAGGTAGGCTCCTGCCCGACCCACACGCTGACCCGCCCTGCCAAGCTGCCGTGCTGCGCGGTCCGTCGGAGGCGAAAAGAGGTCAGGAATCTTCTTCCGGGTACGCCGCCCTTGGATTCGGCGGCGTACCCGGCGCGGAAAAAGATTCCTGACCCCTTCTCTGGCTCCTTTTCGTCTCGCTACAGGATGCTTCTGTCGTCCCACCGTTGCCACCTACGCTGAAGGGGACGCTGAAGCTTTCGCCCTCAACCGACCAGCAACCGTCCGTGCGGACCACTTTGCGGTAGAGCGAGTCGCGCTCCACCGGCTCGTGGCGCACCTCGTGGATCATGCGTTTGATCTTATCTACGGAAAGCTCCTGGTGGGTCGTGCCTCCACCTTCGCGCTTGGTGATGTCGTAGTACACCACCGTGCCGTCGAGGTCGTCCACACCCCAGTCCAGCGACACCTGGGCCAGCTTCGGCGACTGCATGATCCAAAACGCTTTGACGTGGTCGAAGTTGTCCAGCATCAGGCGGCTGATCGCCAGGGTCCGCAGGTCGTCCAGGCCGGTGGAACCCGGCAGATGCGACAACGCGCTGCCCTCGGGAATAAAGGACAGGGGGATCACACAGTTGAACCGCCCCGGGCGCGAAGCCAGCGACTGCTCCTGGTGTTCGCGCAGCTTGAGCAGATGCCGCACACGGTCCTCGAGCGTCTCGACGTGGCCGTAGAGCATGGTGGCGTTGGTGTAGATGCCCAGCTCGTGGGCCGTCCGATGGACGTCGAACCACTCGGCCGCGCCGACCTTGGTCTTGAAGGCCTCGTCGTGGACCCGGTCGTCGAAGATTTCAGCCCCGCCGCCGGGGAGCGAGCCTAACCCGGCCTGGCGTAGCTCGGTGAGCACCTCGCGGATGGTCCTGTGCGGCTTCGCGATCCGGGTGAAGTGGATGATCTCGATGGCCGTGAACGCCTTGATGTGCAGGTGCGGGCAGGCTTGCGTGATCCCGCTGCACAGCTCGGTGTAGTACGGAAACGGCAGCTTGGGGTGCAGCCCGCCGACGATGTGGACCTCGGTTGCTCCGTGGGCGTAGGCCGCGCGCGCCCGGCCGATGACCTCCTCTACAGAGAGCGCGTAGCCCTCACGGGTCTCCGGCGACCACGGGTGATAGAAAGAGCAGAACTTGCACCGCAATACGCAGAGGTTGGTGTAGTTGATGTGGTGGTTGACGTTGTAGTAGGCCGCGGTGCCGTGCTTGCGGCGCCGGACGAGGTCCGCCAGGCGGCCGAGCGTGTGGATGTCCCGCGTGCGAAAGAGGCGAACGCCGTCCTCGAAGCCAAGCCGCGCGCCCGCCTCTACGCGCTGGACGATATCGCTTAAGTCGTCGATCAACCGACTCGCTCCGACCGCGTTCCGTGAAATCCTGCGGATTATACTCGCGCGGCCGTCGCCGACCAAGTCGGGTTGGGCGGCGTAGACGTAGGGTCCGCGCTCGCGGACCACGACCGTAGGTCGGGTCATCAGACCCGACACCATCGCATGCGGATTTGTCGGGTCTGCGGACCCGACCTACGCTTACCGCTTGTTTGCACAGAGGGATGGTGCGCGGGCGCGCACCCTACGTCGGGCAGAGCCCGACCTACCTTTCGTTTCGACGTTTCGACGTTTCGACGTTTCCTCCCGCTCCCTTACGGTCGCGGTTCGGATAGGGTGGTGGGAGCGAGCACCTGGGCGCTGCGGGCGGGGAGGTAGACTTGGATGCTCTGGTCGCGGCCGTAGCAGGGTACCTTCTGCACAGGATAGACCTGGTTGCGCGAAACGCGGCCGAAGCCGCCGAAGTCCATGTCGTCCGTGTTGAGCACCATGCGGTAGTCCGTCGGGTCGGGCGCGCCGAAGCGGTAGTCCGTGTAGGACGTCTGCGCGTGGAAGTTGAACACGAACACGATCGGCCCCCGACGGAAAATCAAGACCTTCTGGCCGTCGTCGATGTGCAGGGCCTGAACGAACGGATCGGTCAGCAGGTGATACGCGCGGTCGAGTCCCTGCATCGCCCGGTCGAAGTTATTGAGGAAGCGATAGCGCAGGTCGGGATGATCCACCAGCGACCACTGCCGGCGGGCGTACTTGTACGAGAAACGGTTGCCCTCCCGCGGAAAATCGACCCACTCCGGGTGGCCGAACTCGTTGCCCATGAAGTTCAGATAGCCCTCGCCGCCCAGGACGAACGAGACCAGCCGGATCATCTTGTGCAGGGCGATGCCGCGGTCGATGACCGGATTGCGGCTGGCCTGGTTCATGTGCCAGTACATGTCGGCGTCCATGAGCCAAAAGGAGATGGTCTTGTCCCCGACGAGGGCCTGGTCGTGGCTTTCGGCGTAGGCGATGTGCTTTTCGCCCTGCCGGCGGTTGAGCAGCATCTGGAAGATTTCGCCCATGCTCCAGTCTTCGTCGCGGCGGTCGCGCAGCGCCTTGATCCAATAGTCGGGGATGCCCATGGCCAGGCGATAGTCAAATCCCAGACCGCCCTCATCCACCGGCCGGGCCAGGCCGACCATGCCCGAAGCGTCCTCAGCGATGGTGATCACGTCGGGCCGGATGGTATGGGCCAACGGGTTGGCCAGTTGCAGGTAGACGATCGCCACCTCGTCAATGTTGTGAATCAGATAGTCGTCATAGGAGTAGAACCCGCCGCCCAGCCCGCGGTGCAGGTACATCATGGCGGTGACGCCGTCGAAACGGAACCCGTCGAAGTGGTATTCCTCCAGCCAGAAGCGGACGTTGCTGAACAGAAAGCGCAGGACCTCCATTTTGCCGTAGTCGAAGATCAAGGTGTCCCACACGTCGTGCCGCCCCTTCGGCCCCGCATGGAAGTACTGGTAGTCGGTCCCGTCGAACTGGTTAAGCCCGTCGTGAATGTTCTTGACCGAGTGGCTGTGGATCAGGTCCAACAGCACGCGGAGGTCCAGGCCGTGGGCCGCGTCGATCAGGATCTTCAGATCCTCGGGAGTGCCGAAGCGCGAGGAGGCGGCGTAGAAATTGCTCACGTGGTAACCGAACGAGCCGTAGTAGGGGTGCTCCATAACGGCCATCAACTGGATGGCGTTGTAGCCGAGGTCCGCGATGCGCGGCAGCACGTTTTCGGTGAACTCGCGGTAGGTGCCCACCCTCTCGGACTCCTGGGCCATACCCACGTGGGCCTCGTAGATCCGCAGGGCGCCGTCGAGCGCGGGGACCGGATGCGTCCAGTGGAACGGCTCCGGCGGGCACCAGTACTGGCCGCTGAACCCCTTGGTCTGCTCGTCCTGGACGACGCGGCGGATGTAGGCCGGGATGCGGTCCATCGCCCCGTTGGCGGCCACGACGTGCACCTTGACCTGGCTGCCGTGGACCAGCTTCGAGGCGTACCCCTCGTCGGGGAGAAAGATGCTCCAGACGCCGAACTCGTCGCGGGTGAGCGGGTGGGATTCCCGGTTCCAGCCGTTGAAGTCGCCGGTCAGAGTGAGGGCGTGGGCCCCGGGGGCCCATTCGCGGTACCAGACTCCCGGCCGGCCTTGGTGCTCGCCCCGGTTCAGACCGAAGTACTGGTGTCCATAGCTGATTCCCTCGAGTGAGCCGAACGCTTCCACGATCCGCCGCAGCATGGTGCGGTAGTTGTTGTAGCGGTGGCGTAAGGCCGGAGCGTAGGGTTCCAGCCAAGGGTCGAGGGCGATCAGGCCCGTACCATCCGGAGAAGGAACATTCGCAGGCATCAAGACTCCCCTGTGCGAAACCCGACTCTCGTGCAGTCCCCCGCATTCTACGGGAGGGCGTGCCGTCCAGCGACCGCCGTGGCCTCCGGTTCAAAGTTCAAGGAAACGTCGAAACGTCGAAACGTCGAAATCAGAAAGTGGGAGCGGTTGGGTGCGCGCTCGCGCACCACGCCAGCAAGGTAGGCTCTGCCCGCCGGAGCAGAGCGTCGGGCCGAGCCCGACCTACAAGGCTAATAGAAACGTCGAAACGTCGAAAATGGGTTCGTGCGGTAGAGGGGCGACACGTCGGCTTCCGCTGGATTTCAGACATAACTTTTGTAGCCGTATGATATTACGGCTTTCACTGATATGTATCATTTTCGGACAAAATGGGTTCGTTTGGTAATTTTACGTATGTACTCATCGCGTTTCTGCCCTGTTGAGGGATGCCTCTGGCGTTAGAAGCATGGTCCGCGACCGCGGACCCTACACAACAGAGCGATTTGGCATGGCGGCGCCTGCCTTCGGCGGGCTTGGCTATGCCACCCGCCGACCGGCTGGGAGGCCGGTCCCCCAGGCGCGCGGAGTCCCCGAGGTAAGTACTTGGCGCGCGATCGAAAGAAGCCGTCACCCCCCAATCTGAGGAGTTCTGGGTTCAAAGTTCAAGGTTGCGGCTATGATACGCGGCGATGGGACCGGCAGAGCGGTGTTTGTCGATCATCGTCCCGACCTACAAGGAGGCACCCAACCTGCGCCCGTTGTGCGAGCGGGTATGTGCGGCCGCGCGCGCGGCGGGCATCACGGCGGAGATACTGGACGTTGATGACGACTCGCAGGACGGCTCCGAAGCGGTCGTGCGCCAATTGGCCGCGGAGTACGACGTCCGTATCGTGGTCCGGACCGGCGAGCGGGGACTAAGCTCCGCGGTGGTCCGAGGGTTCCAAGAGGCGCGCCACGACGTTTTCATGGTGCTCGACGCCGACCTGTCCCACCCGCCCGAAAGCATCCCCGAGGTGGCCGAGAAGGTTTTCACCGGCGAAGTCGAT
>JAZDKM010000115.1:0-5218 GCA_043803085.1 Planctomycetota bacterium | reverse complement strand
CTGCCCACACTAACTGCACGGGCTCTCACCCCCGTTGTCGGCGACAATTGCGAATTTGCCAAAGTTTCCTGAACCGCCGCCGGCACCCCGAGCCTGGTGGAGCCCGAATCGGTCTGTATCATCGACGTCATTCCCAAGAGCTGGATCCACGTCCAGACGGTGTGGAACGACAGCGTCAACGACCAGGACCTCCACGTGGTCTGGTGGAGCAACCCCGCCCACAACCGGGACATGTTCGACGTCAACGACTGCTACTACGCCAACCCGCTCCCGCACTGGTTCGGGACTTTCCCGGAGGACCCGCGCCTCGACATCGACGACACCTACGGCTACGGCCCCGAAAACTTCAACATCGATCGCCCCACCCCCGGGACCTACCGCGTCTATATGAATTACGCGGGCAATCACTACGATTACTACACCACCCCCTGGACCACCGACACGGTCCGCATCTACCTGCGCGGCCAGCTCGCAGCACAGTATAGCCGAAGCCTGCACTACGACTTCGCCCAGATCTGGGCCATCGCCGACATCGTCTGGCAGGACGACGACAACTACTTCGTCCGCCCCTTGCCGAGCGACAACCCCTCGGACCCGCTCAACGTCGGCTACCTCTGCGACGTCTACTACGACTATTGGGATGACTGGTGGGCGACCACCTGCCCGACATCCCCGTAATCCCGCCGCCACCACGGCGGCCACGGTAGCGGCCTCGCGGCCCCTACTGTTGCGCCGGGTCGCCCCGGGTCGTTACCTCCCCGGGGCTCCCACAGATCCGGACGTGCCCGACTAGAGCATCCGGTTCGTCGGATTACAGACTCGCTGCGTGACTGTATTGATGCGTGATTCGTGGGCGCTCGAGAGGGTAGCTCTCGAGGAGCAGAGTGAAGCGCGGCCACGGCATCCCGCTGTGCCACGAGCGCCGGCCGAGCCACTTGCGCCAGATCCGCGCGACTTCGCGTGCAAACTGGCTCAGAGCCCGGTAGTTGTTCGTGACACCGTAGTAGCCATAGTGGCCGCGTAGCTTCTGGTTCAGCTCCTTTCGCTGCTCCCGGATGGGGAGATGGCGGTGACGCCGACACCACGCCGTGATTCGGCTCAGGGCACGTTGCAGGCGTTTCTTGGCTGTCTTCTGCCCGATCACGTTGTTCCCCTTACGGGACCGCGCCCAGTAATGGGTGAACCCCAAGAAGTCGAAGCTGCCCGGCCCCTTACCCAACGGACCCGATCGTGGGGGCCGCTGGAAAGGCACCAGGCGCGTCTTCTCCGGATGGAGCTTGAGCCCAAACTTGGCGAAACGCTTTGGCAGCACAGCCAAGACTCGCCTCGCGTCGTCTTCCCGTTGGAAGACCAACACCGCGTCGTCCGCATATCTCACCATCGCCGCACGACCGTACATCCGCGGTTTCACGACCGTCTCGAACCAGACGTCGAGCACCTCGTGCAAGTAGATGTTGGCGAGCAATGGCGAGATGAGACCGCCCTGGGGCGTGCCCTCCTCGCCATGCCGATGCACGCCGTTCTCCAGCACGCCGGCCTTCAGCCACTTCCCGATCGCGCGGCGGATCACGCCGTCGCGCACTCGTTTGTCGAGGAAGCTCCTGAGTGCAGCATGCAACAACGTGTCGAAGAAGGACTCGATATCCAGCTCGATCACGTAGCCGCCTTTGACTGCCATCAACTCGCCCCGTAGACGTTCCAGCGCTTGGTGCGCGCTACGCCGCGGACGAAATCCATACGAGCAGTCCAGAAAGTCCTGCTCGTAGATCGCGCCCAGCACCATAGCCACTGCGCCTTGCAGCACCTTGTCCGCCACCGTCGGGATGCCGATGGGACGGCGCTTGCCGCCGTCCTTCGGGATGTACACCCGACGTACCGGCGGCGCGCGGTACAGCCCGGACTTGAGCTGATTGTGCAGCCTGTCGAGATTCGCCTCCAGGTCGGCGGCGAATTCTGCCGTCGATTGACCATCCACGCCCGACGCGGCGTTCTTGCGCAGGCGCAGGAATGCAGCTCGCAAGAGGTTCACGTCGATGTGATGCGCCAAGGACGTCCACACTCGGTCACGATGCTCCCGTGACAATTCCGCTACCTTTGCCAGTCTCGTTGAGATGTCTGTGGGGCTTTGAGCCTCAATCATCTTTCCCTCGCAAAGCTCTGTAATCCGGTCGCCCCGTCCCTCCGCAGGGTCCCTCGAGACGGTGTCCCTGCTTCACCGGTACCATGAGCGACTGCGACTCGCTGATGCCCATCACACCGCACTTCGTTTCCTTCGCTTGGCGTTACCAGGCCGCGACATCTTGTTTCGCTCCCGCGCGCCGGATGCCGCTACCGCGCTCGGGCCAGGGGATTGCTGGTTCCGGTTACCCCGCTCCGGTCCTTTGCCTGGAGGCATCAGCGTCTCCCAGGTTCCTTGGGGAATCCTTGTGCACGTGCCGAAAAGCGATGGACCCCGGCGGGACCTCAGCGTCAGGCCATTGCGACGCTTCGATGTTGCCTTCCCGAGCAGCAACTTGGTCGGCTCCCGCGTTCAAGCAAATTTCGAGGCTCAGTCCTTCGGCCCGCGCACCTGCTGTCTACGCTTCGTGCTGAGGTCACCCTTTCGCACGCAAGACTCGCTTGCAGGTGGTGGCCATCCTTCCTGCGCGGGACTTTCACCCGCAGGATTCCAATGAAGGTTTCAGCGTTGTTCTACCTCATCGCTTCCTCCTTCCCAGGCTTTCCTGGCGCAATGCTGCGGTTGCTGCGGTGCCAGCCCGACGCCCCGCCGGCTTCGCCCACGGCCGCCCCGCACTCGGGCTGCACGCGCTCGGGGCGAGCCAAGCCTCACCGTAGTTATCGTATCCCCAACACTCCACGGTTTCGTCAACGGAAAGCGCGCAGGAATTGACGATTCCCACGGACAACTGCGTGAAGCTCCCGGCTGGGTGTTGGGTCGTCACGTCAGACGCTCCCCAGCACTCGATCGCGCCGTCTATACCCAAGGCGCAGCCAAAGAGCCCGCCCGCACCCACGTCCGCAAACAACCCGTCCGGCAACACGGAAGGACTCGACAGAGCCCAATCGCCCCAGCGTGAGATCCGATCCTCCCACCAGAGAGACTTGCCAATCGCGCAGGCGAAAAAATGTTCGCGATGACGTTGTCGCCGCCGGCCTCGATGAGAACCCCTCCGGTCTCGAATACATTGGCCGGCATCGGCGCATCCGTGCCGCCCGCGGTGACCCCGTTGGCCGCCAGGATCCATACGATCGCCCAGCCGCGCGACCCACCCGTAAAGGTGTTGGCGGCAATGGTCACGTCCGTCGCGCCCGCAAGCACGTTCAAGACCTGGTAGCCCGGCAGCTCGATCACGCAGTTCTTGATCATTATATTCGAGATACTACCCCCGCTCGCGGGCGTCACCAGCAGGACCACGAAGGCCGTAGACGCGATCGTGTGACCGGCACCATCGACCGTCACGTTGCTCGAATCGATCTGGATCGTGTCATTCACATCCTGCGTCAGGGTGCAGGTGCCTTGATCCCAAACACCGACCGCGCCGCAATCTCCGCCATCCGGCTGGTGGATGAACAACGTCGAGTCCGTGGCTTGCAGGAACGAGACGTTCCGGCCAGCGCGCAGCGCCGCGAGGAACGTGACTGTGCCCGAGGCGTCTGAGACCAAGGGGCGCTTGCGGTGGAGGCCGCCCTCGTACAGGTACACCGTGGCCTGCGGCCACAGGTTGTGCACCACCAACGGAACCATCCGCGGCGCCGGGCTCTCGATCACGAGCCACAATGCGTCTCCCGTTACCCTGGCGACCATGAGATCAATCGGCTGCGCGCTCTCGATCGTCACCGTGCCGACGGTGAAGAACGTGCCGGTCTGGTCATAAATCGCTGCCGGCGGTCCGAGCCCGGACTCCAGCGCAACGGCCGACCGAGCCACCCCGACTCCCTCAACGTCTACCGGGTTGCCGGCCGGCGGTCCGCAAGCTCCGAGCAACGCACCCGCGAGAATCGCGAACCCTCGCCGTGAGCCGTGAGCCGTGAGCCGTGAGCCGTGCCGCGCATCGCATCCTCCATTTGCATCTGCGCCCGTGCTGCTGTGGGCCGTTGTCGAAACAAACGAATCATACCACCGTCTCCGGCCAAACCACAGCGGAAGTTCTCATTCGCGGTGTGAGATCAACATACACATATAAACCGGCTCGAAACGGCGACGGCGCCTGCTCGACAAGCTCACGGCGTATGGGCGTTTTTTGGCCCCACCCGCCACCACCCCCAGACCCAACATGACGCAACGCGGCAGGCGGGGCCCCTGAGCCTCGCCAGCGTTGGGCGATTTTTCGGGACGACTGAGGCGGATTCTTGGCAGCGCAGCGTCGTGGGTGAGCTGTTGTTCATCGAGGGCAACATTACCTTCACCCGGGACTTCACCTGGGGCGCCGAGGTCGTGGAGACCTCCATCGCGCGGCTGCTGCTGCAAAACGGTCTCGCCTATCTCCAGGCGATCCGGACCTTCACCGATCAGTGGGTTGAGTCGGTGAAGCTCGACGGCGCCGGCCACATCCTGTTGAGCCATCGCAGCACCGCGTACTACGGTTACTACTGTGCTCAGTCGACCGGCGCCGAGGTCACCCGACGGTGCTTGGGGGCCGTCGAAAAGGCTCTCCTTTCCCGCCGCCTGAGTCAGCGTGAGACGGCGATCCGGGCCATCTGCGAGGGGGGGCTTCTCAGCGAAGCCGGGCCCGATCTCCTGCGCCTAGCGATGAACGACCCAGAGCCGGACCTCTGCGAGCGACTCTTGAGCGCCATGTGCGAAGTTAGGGCCGGGCTTGCCAACGAGCTCGTGCCGAGGCTAGTTTTTCGGTTCCTCAGCAAAATCTGTGGGCGAGGTCCGGTTCGGGTAGCGCACCAAGCTTGTGATAAAGCATGACTTTTATCGCCTTTGCGGTACGGAATCCGTAGGATTTTCTGATACTCGCTTTGAGTTTGTTGTTTAGCCCCTCGACAGCCCCCAGCGAGAGCTGGCCGCGCGCCTCGAACCAGTTGAGGATGAGCGGTTTGTGCTCCCGGATCATACGAGCGATCTTCTTCATCGGCTCGATCCGCGAACGCATCACCTTTTTGCACCATTGGTCCATGAACTTCTCCGCCCATGCCGGTGACACGTACTCCCAGAAGAACTGGAACTCCTCTTTGAGGAGGTACGCGCGAATCGTCCGTAGATTGCACG
>JAZDKM010000114.1:0-7134 GCA_043803085.1 Planctomycetota bacterium | reverse complement strand
ATGCCGCCGTCGGCCGGTTTTGCCCTCCGCTTTGCCGCGATGGGAGGCATGGGCATCACGCGATCCCGGCTACCAATACTGAAAACCGCGCTCTTACTATTATCGGCTCTGTTCCAACGGACGCTAGAGGCAAACTACGGCGGGTGCTGCCCGATGCTAGTGTGGTTGGTCAGAATTGGTGCGTCTTTCGTGATCCGAACCGCGCCCGTCAGGAAGCGGCCCTGCTGAGTTGAACACTGTTCACTCCCTCACGGTCGCGGTTCGGATAAGATGCGATCAGCATGACCAACCACACTAGATGACCGGCCCTGCTTGGGACTACAATACCAGGAAAGCCTTGGAGGCCGCACATGACCAATGAGTTTACGGGCGTTTTCGAACGGGACGGCGAATGGTACATCGGGTACTGCCCGGAGGTTCCGGGCGCCAATGGGCAAGGACGAAGCTTGGAAGAATGTCGCACCAGCCTTGCCGAGGCCATTAAGCTGATTCTCCAGGACCGACGTGAGCAGGGTCTGGCTGGCGTACCCGCCGATGCGATCCAAGAGACGGTGACCGTTCGGTGAAACGGAACGCCTTGCTCCGTCATCTCCGGAGGTACGGCTGTATGCTGAAGCGTGAGGGGGCGCGCCACTCGCTGTGGGTGAACCCAAACACAGGCGCACTCCAGACTATTCCTCGTCACACCGAAATTTCGGATCGTCTCGCCGAGAGAATTTGTCGTGGGCTGGAGGTTCCTCAGCCATGACGGTTTCGTAACCACAACGAAGACAAAGTGTGCCATGGTGATCACTCTGCGCAAGCCCTCTCTGGTTGACACCCTCGCCGCTGCCGATATGTTGCCGGCCCAGGAGATGCGACCATCATGGAACGTCTCGGCCGGTTTTTCGCACGCCTCGCACAGCGCTACCTGCCCGATCCGTTCGTACTGGCCCTGGTGTTGACTCTCGGAGTCATGGTCGTTGCCTGGCTCGCGCCGCAGAACGATGCGCTTCGCGCCCAGGGAATGCTCGGACGTCCCGCCGCCGTCGCCCGCCTGTGGATTCAGGGGTTGGCCAATACGGAGTTTCTGGCCTTTCCGCTGCAAATGTGCTTGATCCTGCTCACCGGGTTCGCGTTGGCCAAGGCCCCGGTGGCGACCCGCTTGCTTGACGCGATCGCCGACACCGTCCGGACCAATCGCGGGGCCGCCGGCCTCGTGGCACTAGTCTCCTGCACCTCCTGCTGGATCAACTGGGGCTTCGGGTTGATCGCCTCGGGGCTGCTGGCCGCTCGGATCAGGGCTCGGTTTGCGCGGCTGCACCGGCCCTGCAATTATCCCCTGATCGTGGCCTCCGCGTATGTCGGCATGATGATCTGGCATGGCGGGTTGTCGGGGTCGGCCCCGTTGAAGGTGACCGAAGGCGTCCCCGTCGAACGGTACGTCGACGGCCGGCTCACACCCGTGCAAGCCGAGGGTATCACGGTCAACCGCACGATCCTGTCACCGGCCAATCTGGCGCTCTCAGCCGTGCTATTGGTCGGCATCCCCTGCCTCGCGCGGAGCATGGCGGGCGGGACCGGTGGCGAGGTGCTGTCCATTCAGGAGGATCAGGTTGGCCTCCCGGCTCCGCGTGGGTCGGAGCGGGACG
Organism: Planctomycetota bacterium; assembly: GCA_043803085.1. Lineage (GTDB taxonomy): Bacteria > Planctomycetota > Phycisphaerae > UBA1845 > UBA1845 > JAAEQG01. Next base: position 5,503 of record JAZDKM010000114.1, on the reverse strand, counting down.
AGAGAGGGCCGGCCGAACGGACGCCGGCCGAAGCGCTCGATCACGCACCGTGGTTGCGGACGCTCGTCGTGCTGGTGGCGCTCGCGGCCCTCGTGGTGCGGGTGTGGGAGAAACGATGGGGTGCGGTGGATCTCACGTTCGTCATTCTGTCGTTCCTGACGGTCGGTCTGCTGCTGCACCGCGATATCGTGACCTACATTGCGGCTTTGACGGAAGGCGGCCGGGCCGTCGTCGGGATCGTCATCCAGTTTCCGCTCTACGCCGGGATTCAGGGCCTCATGGCAGGCGCGGGGCTTGCGGCGGCGGTGGCGCACGGGTTTGTCAACCTGTCCGACTGGTGCGGCGAGATGCTCGGACTCGCCTCGGCAGTCACTTTCCCCATCGCGACGTTTATAAGCGCATGCATCATTAATCTCTTTATCCCCTCCGGGGGCGGGCAGTGGATCGTGCAGGGGCCGATCATGTGCTCCGCCGCGGAGCAACTCGGACTCCCCCTCAATCAGACGGTGATGGCCGTCGCCTACGGCGATGAGCTCACCAACATGGTCCAGCCGTTCTGGGCGATTCCGTTGATGGGGCTGAGCGGCGTCCACGCGCGCGAGTTCATGGGCTATTGTGCCCTGCTCATGCTTCTGGCCACCCCTGCCTTCGCCGTCGCGCTGCTTTGCTTTTGAACGCCCGGGCGCTCAGGACCTTGGCCCGCATTTCTCACCACCGCTGGGAATGGGCCGCCAGTCTGCCCCCTCTCCCCTTGGGAGAGGGTTGGGGTGAGGGCCATCCCTCTCCCGTCGGGAGAGGGCTAGGGTGAGGGCTACTTATTTCGCCCTTTCAGGGCTCGCGTGGTTGGAATGCCTTGGGACCCAGGGCGTTGCCCTGGGCTTTCATAGCGTGCCCTTTCAGGGCATAGGAGCACGGCGGCGCGCTTTGGTGAGCCCTCCTGTGAACCATCCAAACGGATGGCCGCCGGCGCCGGCTGGAAACCGACCCCCACCGGAGCGCCATCCATCTCCGGCGAGGTTCCCGCAGCGCGTGGGCCGACGAGCCCGTGGCAAAAGGGGACTGGCTCCGAGCCGGACCGCGCCCCCTCTCCCCTCGGGAGAGGGCTAGGGTGAGGGCTATCGGTGAGGTCGAAAACGCGGCGAAGCGAGGTGCCTGTCCCGTTTTGCCACGGGCTCCTCCGGCCTGCGGTCTGGTGACGGCGGGAAAGGTGCCGGCGGGACCCGGGCGATCGCGTTTTCGGAGGCCACCGGTGGCATGGGTGGCCGAGCACCTTCCGCTATGAATAGTACATGGCGCGCGCTCCGAGAAACGCGCGGGAGAGGTGATCAGGGTATTGCAGCGGTGGGGAGCAGCCTACCATCCCGTGGCAGAAGTTGTGGCACAGGCTTCCAGCCTGTGTTTCCACGGGCAGGATGCCCGTGCCACGCCGCTCTCGGCCACTTCCACCACGCGCTGCTACGGAGGCGCACACGGTGGGCAAAGGGAACGGGCACGGTACTGTTCGGCGCAAAACCTGCTGAAAAAGTAAGCCTGACCCCCTTCACCCCCCTACGCGGGTGGTGTCACATACGCGGCGGCAGACCGCACGGGGATCGGATTCTGCTCGGGTTTACCGGGACGTTCCGCAGCGGTAACCTGGATTCACGAAAGGGGCTTCACATGCAGGAGACGACATGGCAGACCTACACCGAAGCCGGGATGAAGGCTTACCAAGCGGGCCGATATCCCGAAGCCGAGAAGATGCTCACGCTCGCGCTCAAGACCGCCGGAGAATTCGGCCCAGCTGACCGCCGCCTGGCGACCAGCCTGAACAACCTGGCCGTGCTGTACCACGCCCAGGGCAAGTACGACCAGGCCGAGCCGCTGTACAAGCGGTCGCTGGCCATCAAGGAGAAGGCCTTCTGGCCGGACCATCCCGACGTGGCACAGAGCCTGAACAACCTGGCCGAGCTGTACCGCGCTCAGGGCAAGTACGACCAGGCCGAGCCGCTGTACAAACGCTCGCTGGCGATCGGGGAGAAGGCCCTCGGGCCGGACCATCCGAATGTGGCGACCAGCCTGAACAACCTGGCCCTGCTGTACGACGCTCAGGGCAAGTACGACCAGGCCGAACCGCTGTACAATCGCTCGCTGGCGGTCCGGGAGAAGGCCCTCGGCCCGGACCATCCCGACGTGGCGACAAGCCTGAGCAGCCTGGCCGCGCTGCACTATACTCAGGGCAAGTACGACCAGGCCGAACCGCTGTACAAGCGCTCGCTGGCGATCTGGGAGAAGGCCCTGGGATCGGACCATCCCGACATGGCAACCAGCCTGAACAACCTAGCCCTGCTGTACGACGCTCAAGGCAAGTACGACCAGGCCGAGCCGCTGTACAAGCGCTCGCTGGCCATTAAGGAGAAGGCCTTCTGGCCGGACCATCCCGACGTGGCGACCAGCCTGAACAACCTGGCCGCGCTGTACCGCGCTCAGGGCAAGTATGACCAGGCCGAGCCGCTGTACAAGCACTCGCTGGTGATCTGGGAGAAGGCCCTGGGATCGGACCATCCCAACGTGGCACAGAGCCTGAACAACCTGGGCGCGCTGTACCATGCCCAGGGCAAGTACGACCAGGCCGAGCCGCTGTACAAGCGCTCGCTGGCCATCAAGGAGAAGGCCTTCTGGCCGGACCATCCCGACGTGGCGAACAGCCTGAACAACCTGGCCGCGCTGTACTATACTCAGGGCAAGTACGACCAGGCGGAGCCACTGTACAAGCGCTCGCTGGCGATCCGGGAGAAGGCCCTGGGGCCGGACCATCCCGACGTGGCGACCAGCCTGAACAACCTGGCCGACCTGTACGACGCCCAGGGCAAGTACGACCAGGCCGAGCCACTGTACAAGCGCTCGCTGGCGATCAAGGAGAAGGCCCTCGGGCCGGACCATCCGAATGTGGCGGCTGTTCTGGAAAACTATGCCGAATTGCTGAAGGCCACCGGACGTACGGCCGAAGCCGAATCATTGTTGAGGCGGGCGGAGCGCATTCGTAAAGGCAAGTAATATCCAATCCTACTTTGTTTCCGTCGATTTGCGTTCAGTCCCCGTAGGAGACGCCGGAACGAAGCCGGGGGCGGGCGTAGCGATGCCCCCGGGATCGATGGATATTTCCACACGCGACCCTGGAGGGCTCGCCGGCGCCCGCAAGGTTAGGCGACCCCTTCAGGGTCAGACTCTGCACGCCGATGCACACCGTGGGCGTTGCCCACGGCTACTCCCTTGCAGTCTTTCAGGCTGAACCCCCCGGGTTGCGATCAGAAGCCGCACGAACAAACAAGGGGGCAGAACAAGGGGCCCAGGCTTAGTTCTTCGGGCTTTCTGATTTTCGTGGTCGCCACGGCAGGCGCACGCTGGACTCCAGCTTCAGCCGAGCGGCCGTCCGGGACTGTGCCAGCTAGCCGCGGGGCAAACCACATTCCGGCACGCCAACGGCGTGCCGTCCTGCAGCCCAGGGTTGTCCCGGCGGGGCGGGACTACCCTGGGAGAACGGGGTCCATGCGGGACAACAACCCCAAACGGGGTTGTGTCGCTTGGAGGACCGTCCGCAACTCCGTTGGGGCTACGTGGCCCTTATACCGCGCCCACCCACGGTAGCGCCTGCGGCGCAAGCCTGGGCTGACAGCCGTTGCCCCGTTGGGGCACTGATTTTATCACGCAGCGGGGGAATCGTCGCCGGCAGACCTTCTTCGGTGACCAAGACTACGCGGCCGACATCGAACTGATGGCCGAGGGGTACGCGCGCTGCGGCGGCGTGGAAGCGGGCGGCCCAAGTGACCGCCGACCTGCGGAAGGCCATGAACGCCCGCCGGTTATCCGCCAAACGGGAGCGCTGCCATGCCCTCTGCGCGCACGTCAACACGCCGCACCCGGCTTGGCCACGCCGTTGGGCCCCCCGCGCGATCCTCTCTTGCCGCGCTCACCCGGCTGCACCCAAACCTGAGCGCGCGCCAAGTTCTATTCAAGGATGCTTACCGGCCGCGGCCCGGCCACGGTGGTCCTGCGCGCGGACCGGAGAAACGCTTACTGGCCCCCGAATCCGGCTTGGAAGACCCAAGAATGCAGGATTACCAAACAAACCCATTGACCAGACGAGCGAGCCGCCGGGGTCACCCCGACGAGCGAGCCGCCGGGTTTACCCCGGCGCTGGTGGAGGACCGGCGTGAGGGCTATCCTGCGCTCCCGAGACTTCGCGCGCCATAAGAAGCTTCTCGGGGTGCGAAGATTCTGGCGGATGACAGTATAGGGACAAAGGGCGAACAGGGGCGCACCGGATCGATCTGGTGGAAATTACCAAACAAACCCATTGTCCAGTCACGCTTTACCGCACCGCCCAGCGTCGTTCCGTGGTCAGCTCCGCGCGGCGCTCGCCGAGGGCCGAAGCCAAAGCTGCCGAGCGGCGGGTGGCATGGCCGAGCGTAGCGCGGCGGGTGGCATGGCCGAGCGTAGCGCGGCCATGTTGCGTGCCGCAATCGTCGGCGGCCGTCGGAGGACGCAACATCCCCGCGCCTGAGGCTTGGGCATGCCACTTTGCCTGGCGATCCTCGTCCAGTACGTCCATCATCCGACTTCGGCCTTGGCACGCTGACGCGCAATACGGCGCGCTTCCTCGTTGCCGCCGATCCGCGCTCCGTCAGTGTAGTGCCCCACAATTCCCGCAACGTATTCTTCGCCGAACCGCGACCGTCAGGGAGCGGTCCAGCACGCCGCCCGGTCACGCCGCTCCCTTACGGTCGCGGTTCGGATAAGAGGCCGTTTCATTGAGACACTACACTATCTTCATCAGCGATTGCGTCATTCGCTTGACCGGAACTGCGGGCCAAGGTGAGCAGACCATCGGCCTTCTCGCTCTTTCTCCCTTTCGTGTTTTTGCGATGGCTCCAACCCGCATTTCTCGCCACCACTGGGGATTTGCTGCCAGTCTCCCCCTCTCCCCTTGGGAGAGGGTTGGGGTGAAGGCCATTTATTCCGCCCTTTCAGGGCTCTTTTGCCAGGAACGCCCTCAGACCCAGGGCGTTGCCCTGGGCTTTCATAGCGCGCCCTTTCAGGGCACAGGAGTGCCGCGGCGCGCCGTGGTGAGAAATCCGGGCTAAGGGCCTCGTCTCACCAACCAGCGCGACGCCGGACCCGTAGAGTCCTTGACAAACTACCGTCGCTGCGCGACGCGGTGCTTCGCACCGGCGGCGAAGCCGCGTGATTCGTCAAGGATTCGACGGAGGCTCGTCGGAACCAAACCCGTAACCACCAACCCTTGACGCGGATGGGCGTGTCGAGAGCGGGTCAAGGAACAATCCCGGCGTTCTATCCGATGCTCTCTCTAAGAGCTTAACACTACAACGCTAGTTTGGGGCGACGCGGGGCTTGGCCGGACGCTGCTTCAGCAGCGTTTCCCGCAGGGTTTCAGGCCAGCCGTTTACGGCTGGTTGGCCGGTGAGCCTGCGCATCTCGTTTCCAGTCCGTTTCAACGGGCTTT
>JAZDKM010000113.1:0-2423 GCA_043803085.1 Planctomycetota bacterium | reverse complement strand
CCTGTCCCCGTGGGCGGGAGGGCTGACGGTCTGGTCGACGCAGGGGAGCGTGTATCCGGCCGTTTTTCCGAACGGGGCCAAATACCTGGTGATGTACAGGGACATGATTGCCGGGGGGTCTTTCGGGATGCTCTGGTGTCCGCTCTGGTTGAGCTACGTGGATTACTACCGGATGCGAGGTGGAGACCCCAAGTATCCGGAGCTATGGTACGATGGGCGTTTCGGCCAGAACTACATGGCAGGGTACTTCAGGTTCGCCCGATGTGCGGGAGGCGACTTCACTTACAGCCGGAACAGTCGAACGGACATCGCGCCGCAAAGGCCCGGCAACGCCAGAGACGCCGTCGTCTGCGACCTGATCAATTCCCAGGGGGCAGGCGGCATGCCCGACCAGTTCTATCAGGATGCGCACATGCCGGGGTTCCAGTCGGGTCTTGACGCCGTGAAGCTCCGCCGGGAAAATAACGTCGGCTACGGCGATGGGCACGTGGAGACACACGGTCAGGCCGGCTACATAGACAGCGCCGGGTACCTGACGTGGGATGGCGCTGGGTGGGTTGTCTGGGCGGGATGGGTGCGAAATATGTATTGAGCCTCTTGCAAAACCTCTCCGGTGACGGCTTGTTTCCATTTGCGTGGCGCGTGTTACGCGGGTGAAGGCCACCCGACCGCGTCATAGGCGTGTGTTTCAGGTCGTAGCGGGCCTTTGAGCTTCGGCAAGCGTGGCCTGCGGGCATGCGGCGTTCGTCGTCGCCCTGCGGCGGTGTCTTCCGGCGGTCAAGCTGGCCCCCCATGGCCTCAGCAGAGCATCGTGAGGAGTTGCTCGGCGGCGATGACCAGCAAGCCGAAGGACAGGTGCGCCGCCACCTTCGCCGCGCCGCGCACCCGGACGTGACGCCCGCCGTGGTTGTCGTGCAGGTGGGAATTGACCCGCTCGGCACTGCTTCGCTGGCGATAGCGAATCGCTTCGGCCGGCGAGAACTCGCGTTTTTCTCCTCGGCGGGGGTTGTGGTCGATGAGGGCGACGTGGGCCAGACGTTCGGACATCTGGCGGATTTCCTTGGCGTCGTAGGCGGCGTCGGCCAGGTCGTAGAGGCTGGTGACGCGCTCGGCGCTCATCTGGGCCAGGGGGATGGCCGCCTGGCTGTCGTGCATACTGGCGGAGGTCACCAGCCAACTGATCGGAATATCGCCGTCGATCGCGTCCAGGTGCAGCTTGTAGCCCCGCCAGGTCTGTTTCTTGCCCTTGCTGTCTTTCTTCGTGCCCCAATCGCAGGCCCGCGGCAGGTCGGCGACGTTCTCATCCAAGGCGCGTTCGAGCTGGCGCTGGAGGCGAGTGGGCTCGGGCAAGACCGGGGTTTCCACCTCAACGGGCTGGGCCACGGGCTTAGGTTCTTTCTTGGCGGCCTTCTCGCGGCCGTGGATGGCGGTGCCGTCGCGGCTGATGTGTCCGGCGATCTTGTCGCCGTAGCGGGCTTTGATCATCGCGTCGTGAATGCGTTGCGGCAGTTGATCCTCGGCGAAGGCAGTGAAGGCGCGCGAGAAGGTGGATTCGCCGGGAATCTCGGCGAGCGTTTCCCAGCCGCAGAGGCGGCGTAACGTGGGGCGGTGGCGGACGGCGTCGATCAGGGCGCTGGTGGTGGGGAAGTCCCACGTGGCCTTGGCGATGAAGGCCTTGCACAGCGACAGGCGGTCCTTGGGCGGGCAGCCGTTGCCGATCCAGCGGTACGCCGCCATGTGCTGACGTGGCTGGCAGGTCTCGCAGACGGCGACGAACTCCCGGTGCCGGTCATCGAGTTCGCCCAGCTCGTCTTCCAGCATCGGAAAGAGCCAGGTCTGAATGGAGTGCCACAGGTTGCCCAATTCCGCCAGTCCGCTCATCGTACGTCTCCTGGGTTGCGGGTGTCTATCACCAGAGGGCGGAATTGTACCACAATGCTAGCAGTATAACTCCTGTCTTACCAATATATTACAACTATTATTGGGGGGGGGTAAATCACTGGACAGATTGAGCAAAGTGCGGTATACCCTCAATCAGTCTCAGGCAGGCTTTCTGAAGACGCGACGGCGGACGTTCCGCCAAACTTCGGGGGGTTTTGCAAGAGGCTCCTCAAGGAACAGGTCAACCTGGAGGCAATTCGGACGTTCAACTGGACGGCCATCTGCCGGCAGGTCCTGCCGGATGAAGCCGACTTCCTCTTCTACCGGCTCCTGACGGGGGTGACCGAAGCTCTCAATGCCTGCTTCTATCTCAGGAGGGACCTGCCATGAAAAGGCTTACGGGGAAATCGGGAAGTTTGAGATGAAATTCACTCTTGACGGATCCGCCAAACGCGATAGATTCAGGGTAGTGCCGGCCAACGGGCTTGGCTTAAGGAGAAGCACTTGAGCGAGGCACGTCAATAAGACTCGAAAGTTGCGCC
>JAZDKM010000112.1:0-2381 GCA_043803085.1 Planctomycetota bacterium | reverse complement strand
TCTCAATGGGGATTGCTACGTGAAGAACGCGGACGCCAGCGCGGTGTATCCGAGGGTGTCCCCCGAGGGGAAGCCGCTGAAGCCGACCGACCACGGCTCTTCCTCCGGGTTGCTCTGCGTTCCGGGCTTCTAAGGTTTGGTGGAGTCTTAACTAAAAGGACATCGGGGCGGCGGTCGCACGGGCCGCCGCCCCGAGCCGTTGGTTGCCGTGGTCGGGCGGCATACCCACCGCCTTGGGCCGACATTTCCCATTTGTCAGACGCCAAGCCGTCATGCTAGCGGATGACGGCGCCTGCCAGCCGCTGCCGCCGCCCCCACGCAGGAACACTGCCTGCGGTATCTTCAACGGTTTCGCGATGATCGCCTTGCCGATGTCTCTGTTCGCGTGGCGGCTTCTCGCCACACGCCGCGAGTCATGGGTGAGGCAGAGAAGCAACGAGGCAAGAGGCAAGAGGCAATAGGGCAGAGAGGGAACGAGGCGACAAGGCAACGAGGCGGGAGGAAGCCACTTCGGCGGCTGGCGGAGTCAGGGCTGACCCGACATCTGGCGGCGCTGGGTTTCTTCTTCGAGGAAGCGGCGCTCGGTGCGGGTGAGCGAGGCGAGGCCGTGCTCGCGGACCTTGGCCAGCGTCTCGTCCAGCCGGCGGGAGCGCTCCTCGGCCTCACGCTGTTCGCGGGCGCGGCGTTGGGCCGCCTTGCGGAGGCGGCGGCGGGCCAGGAAGCCCGGTTCCTTAGAGGTACGTTCGGCCGGTTCCAGCGAGGTGTAACCTTGCGAAAAGTCGTATCCGACCGGCCCCGACCCGAAGTCGTCCAGCATCCTTAACTGCTGGCGCTGCTGCCAACAGGTCAGGTACCCGAAAACGGCGATGAAATACAGGAGCGTGGCCTCGCTCAGAAAACCGGCCACGCCGATCAGGACCGCCCCGACCATCCCGATCCCCGCAGCCAGGAACGCGGCCCGACCGTAACCCAGGCGAGGCCAGAGCAGCGCCTGCAAGGCCCGCCCGCCGTCCAGCGGGTAGACCGGCAGCAGGTTAAACAGCAGGAGCGTGTAATTCAGGCCGAAGAAGATCACCAGCCAGCGCTGGATCGGCCAGGCGTTGAAACCCTCCAGCACGAGCGGACGAAACGGGTCGAAGGGATTCCAGGGCACGGTGGCAAACGATCCGGTCCAGCTTATGACCGCGGCGGCCGCGAGCAGGCAGAAGGCGACGTGCACCGCAGGGCCGGCCAGCGTAGTCGCCAGATGCGCCCGCCAGCGGTGCGGCGGAAGGACATAGGCTAACCCGCCCAGAGGCCACATCAGAATCTCGTTGGCGGTCCCCCCGACGGCTCGGCACCCAAAACAGTGCCCGAACTCGTGAATCAGCACGAGCAGAAACAGCAGGGCCAGCTCGAGGGCGCCCTCGCCCAAGCCGCCGCCGTCTTTGCCCATGCTGCGGGTCAGCACGACGATCGCTCCCAGCACGAAGAGCACATGGATGCGGATGCCGATACCGAAGAGTCGTCCGATGCTGAACGACCAGTTCAGCGGGTTATCCAAGGCTCGCGACGGCCCGTTCATAAGGATACGGAAAAGACGCATGGTGGGTTACGTCCCCCGGCGTGCCGGGGGACTCCACCCACCCTACAACCTTCACAACCGATCCACTCGTCCTGCGCGGGCCTCCTCTTGGCGCAAGCGCTCGGTGGCCTCGAGCAGGATCTTCTTCTCCTGGTCCGTCAAGGTGCTAATGCCGCCTTCACGCACTTTGGCGAGAATGCGGTCCACCGTTGCCTCATCGGCCACATGCTGCTCGACCTTTCCCCGCCACGCCCCCTGGCCGACGCCGGACCACAGCCCGGCGTGCGGTGGCGCCGCCCGGCGCGAGGCGGCGGCATACTGGCGCATCGTCCACCAGCGGTCGCCCCTCCAGGCCCACCAGGCACCGAAGGCCAGCCCGGCCATGTGACAGAGATCGCCGCCGTAGTTCTGCCCTTGGCGATAAATGTTGAACGCATACATCAGCCCAAAGAGTACGGCCGCGGTGCGAATCTTGATGGGGAACAGCATGTAGATGTACACCTCCGCGTTGGGGAACAACACGGCTGCCGCGCCGAGCAGACCCAGGATGCACCCCGAGGCCCCAACGGCCGGAACGTCGGGGCTGATCCAGCCGACGCTGCCGGCGGCCATCAGCAGCAAGTTGCCGCAAAGGCCGGAGATAGTGTAGATCACGAGAAACTTCTTGTTGCCCCACACGCGCTCGAGCGCCTGGCCCAGGAAGTAGAGCCCGATCATGTTGAAAATGATGTGCTCCATCCGGGCGGCGTGAAGATACTGCGAGGTGACCAGCCGCCAAACCTGCCCCTGCAAGACCTTCGTCGTGACCATCTCGCAG
>JAZDKM010000111.1:0-7135 GCA_043803085.1 Planctomycetota bacterium | reverse complement strand
ACACCTCTTCCATGGTCAGGCCGGCTTCCAACAGTGCGACCGCCCGCAGCCGTCGCTGCTCCAGTGTCTTGGCAGATCCGTGTGGTCTCATGCACCATAGATCGGCGTTTTCCTTACATTACTTTTGCGAAACTCAATAATTCGTTGCCCGAGCAGTCGATCATAACCAACCCGTGGGGCTTGTAGCAACCGCCACGCGTAAAGCGTGGCCAAGGAAAGGCTTCGTTCTCTCGGTTCGTCATCGTCCCATGTGACTCCGATTGTCGTGGCTCGGGTGGCGGCATCGGGACGCAGGCTAACGGGTTCCTAAATTGCATGCCGATCCGAAGCGACATTCTTGACGGCTACGCACCGGCCATATTATCCAAGAAAGCGCGCTGCGCTTCAAGCGGCTGAGCGGGAGGGAAACGGGAAACGGGGAAACGCGGGGGAAACGGGGGACAGTCACCTATTTTCGCACCTCCTTGCCGTCCGGCCTGGGGGCATCGGGTTTCGTCGTCTTTCGCGGGCGACCCACTGGCGGCGCGTACACGTGCCGGTCCTGGCGGGTAGGGCAGGTCATTGACCTGCCGAAACCATGCTGCGAACGCAAGAAGCACCTGCCCTACCTGGGCTTCCGGCCGGCGGGGACGCCGGCCGCTACTCGGAGCCTACTCCATAAGGCCCTCACCCTGCCCTCTCCCTGGGGGAGAGGGGTAATGCGACTGACTAACGACGGCCGGTGGGGACGCCGGACGCTACTCGGAGCCTACCCTAGAAGGCCCTCACCCTGCCGTCTCCCCAGAGGGAGAGGGGTAATGCGACTGACTAACCACGGCCAGTGGCGACGCCGGACGCTATTCACTCGGTGGCGGGCAGAGCCCGCCCTACTCTGGCGCGCAGAGCCCGCCCTACTCGTAGGTGAAGAAGCCTCTCTTGGTCTTGCGGCCCAGGCGGCCGGACTGGACCATCTTGCGCAGCAGCGGGGCGGGGCGGTAGCGGTCCAGGCCCAGGTCGCGGTGCAGCACCTCCATGATGTCCAGGCACACGTCCAAGCCGATGAGGTCGGCGGTGTGCAGCGGGCCCATGGTGTGGGCGCACCCCAGGGTGAGCACCTTGTCGATGGTGTCGGCATCGGCAATGCCTTCGTGCAGGCATTCGATGGCCTCGTTGATCAGCGGCATGAGCACGCGGTTGGAGACGAAGCCGGGATAATCGTTCACCTTGAGCGGCGTCTTGCCGACGGCCTCGGCCAGGGCACAGGTCCGGGCGACGGTTTCCTCGGCCGTCTCCAGCCCAATGACCACCTCGACCAGCTTCATCACCGGCACGGGGTTGAAAAAGTGCATGCCGATGAAGCGCCCGGGATTCGAGGTCCACGCCGCCAGTTTGGTAATGCTGATGCTGCTGGTGTTGCTGGCCAGCAGGGCCCCGGCGGGCAGTTTCGCGTCGAGGGTCTGAAGGACCTGCTTCTTCACGTCGGGTTGTTCCGTGACCGCTTCGACCGCGAGCTGGACGTCGCCGATTTCGGCGAGGTTCCCAAGCACCTGGATATGCTTGAGCGCAGCCTGGGCATCGGCGGAGGTCATCTTTTCCTTGGAGACCGCTTTCTCGAACAGTTTTCGGATCTGGGTCAGGGCGCTCTCGACAGCCTGCGGGTAGGCATCGAACATGCGCACCTCGAAGCCGGATTCCGCAAAGACCTGCACAATCCCCCGTCCCATTGTTCCGGCACCAATCACGGCCACAGCGTTGGTTTTATCTACCATGTGAACCGGCTCCTAAATTGATGAATTCCGAGCCGCAATCGTGAGCGAGCGGTTCAGCCCGCACCCGGTTATGCCGCTCCCTGACGGTTGCGGTTCGGATAAGTTACGCACTCCGTAATGCCGCTCCCTTACGGTCGCGGTTCGGTTTCGCCATACCCCCACGAATAAGAGCGGTTTCGACGTTTCGACGTTTCGACGTTTCGACGTTTCGACGTTTCGACGTTTCCACGTTTCGACGTTTCTCTTCCGCTCCCTTACGGTCGCGGTTCGGATAAGCTGCGTACTGCGCGACGCCCCACCCTAAATCGTCGCTCTCCAGTTTTCCTCGAAGGCCTTCATCACGCCGCGGGCGAGCACCAGACGATGAATCTCGCTGGTGCCCTCGTAGATTTCCGTGATCCGGGCGTCGCGCAACAAACGCTCCGCCGGATAATCCTTGCAATAGCCGTAACCGCCGAAGATCTGGACGCAGGCGTGGGCGGACCGAGACGCTGCCTCCGAGGCGAACAGCTTGGCCATCGCCCCTTCGTACTCGTGCGGCTTCTTGTGGTCCTTCAACCAAGCGGCCCGGTAGGTCAAGTACCTGGCCACCTCGATGGCAACGGCCATGTCGGCGATCTTGGTTTGGATGCCCTGAAAGCTGCCGATGGGACGACTGAACTGCTTGCGGTCGCAGGCATACTGGAGCGATTCCCGCAGGCACGCTTCGGCGATGCCCAGGGCCTGGGCAGCGATGCCGATCCGTCCGCCGTCGAGGGTGGTCAAGGCCACACGCAGTCCCTTGCCGCGCTCTCCGAGCAGGTTGGCCTTGGGCAGCACGCAATCCTCGAACAACAGTTCGGCAGTGGAGGTGCAACAGATGCCCAGCTTCTCCTCCAGCTTTGCGATTTTCAGCCCCGGCGTCGGCTGTTCCACGATGAAGGCGCTCAAGCGGCGGCGCTCGTCTTCCGGGTCGGCCACCGCGATCAGAACAATAACCCCGGCTTCCGCCCCGTTGGTCACGAAGATCTTGGTGCCGTCGATGTGCCAACCATCCTCCTTTTCGACGGCCATACACCGCGCCGCCCCGGCGTCGCTTCCGCTCCCCGGCTCGGTAAGGGCCAAGCACCCAATGGCCTGGCCGCCGGCCAGACGGGGGAGATACTTGGCCTTCTGCTCCGCCGTACCGAACAGCAAGATGGGATCCACACAGAGCGAGCCGTGGGCGCTGAGGTGGACCCCGGTTCCGGCACACCACTTCGAAACTTCTTCCACCACAATGGTCGAGGCGACACAGCCCATGCCCGACCCGCCGTACTGTTCGGGCACGCTGATGCCATAGAGGCCCATCGCGGCCAGTTCTTTCCGCAGAGCCTCGGGCAGGTGGTGTTCGGCATCGCGTGCCGCCGCACCCGGGGCGACGGCGCGCGTGGCGAAATCCCGCACGGATTGCTGTAGGACCGCGTGGTCTTGATCAAGATCGTAGTTCATGGCTTCTACTCCCGCGGTTCAATTGGGAAGGTCCAGAAGGGTCCGCGCGATCACCATGCGCTGGATTTCGCTGGAGCCCTCGCCGATCTCGCACAGTTTCGCGTCGCGCATCAAGCGCTCGACGGGCATGTCCTTCAAATACCCGTAGCCGCCGTGAATCTGGATGGCGTCCAGGCAGACGCGCGTGGCCATCTCCGAGGCATAAAGCTTGGCCATGGCCGATTCGAGGTTGCTGCTCTTGCCCGCGTCCTGTAACAAGGCGGCCTTGCGGACCAGCAGCCGGGCCGCGTCGATCTGGACGGCCATGTCCGCCAGCTTGAACTGGATCGCCTGATGCTTGGCGAGGGGTTTGCCGAACTGCTCGCGCTCGGTGGCGTACTTGACGGATTGCTCAAAGGCCCCGCGGGCCAAACCTACCGACAGCGCCCCGATGGTGATGCGGCCGCGTTCCAGGACCTTCAATACGTCATAGAATCCCTGGTGCAGTTCACCGCACAGGTTGGCGTGCGGAACCCGGACATCCTCCAGGGTGAGGGGCACGGTATCGCTGGCCCGCATGCCCAGCTTGTCTTCCTTGGGGCCGATCTCCAGACCCGGTGTGTCCCGCTCCACGATGAACGAGCTGATCCCTTTGGCCTTGGGCGCCGCCGGGTCGGTCCGGGCGTGCATGATGAAGACTCCCGCCCGGTACCCGTTGGTCACGAAGATCTTGGAGCCGTTGAGCACCCAGGTATCGCCGTCGAGGACGGCGGTGGTCCGCAAGGCCGCGGCATCGCTGCCGGAACTCGGTTCCGAGAGGCACCACGAGCCCAACATCTGCCCCTTCGCCAGGGGCGGAAGGTATTTTTTCTTTTGGGCCTCGTTGGCGGCGACCAGGAGGTGCCCGCAGCACAGCCCATTGTGCGCGGCCACCATCAGGGCAGTGCCGCCGCATTGGCGGGCCACTTCCTCGATGATGGCCGACATGCCCAGGTAGCCGATGCCGGCCCCACCGTACTCCTGGGGTATGCTGATCCCCAGAAAGCCCAGGTCGGCCAGCTCTTTGATCACCTCCGCCGGGATCATCCCGGTTCGGTCCCACTCGCGGGCGTTCGGGCCGATGCGCTCGGCCGCGAATTTCCGCGCCATGTCCCGAAGCATCACGATGTCCTCGGGAAGCTCGTAATCCATTGCCTGCACCATAATCGCCACGCCGCCTCTCTTTGATTATGAAACTTAACTGAATGCCCGTCTCCCTGCGGGTCTACGTCATTACCGTTTTATCCCCCGTGCATAGCTCTGAACACGGTCGGTCCCCTTAGCGGCCCAAGATGGCGCGGGCGATCACCATGCGCTGGATTTCGCTGGTACCCTCGTAGATGGTGGTGACCCGCGCGTCGCGGTACAGTTGCTCCACGCGATATTCATGGACATAGCCCCAAGCACCGTGCACCTGGACCGCGCGGTAGGCGATGCGGTTGGCCGCCTCCGTGGCGAACAGCTTGGCCATGGAGCAGGCCTGCGGGTCGAGCTTCCCCGCGTCGAGGCGGCAGGCGGCCCGCAGCATCAGCTCTTTGGCCGCTGCCAGTTCCACGGCGCTGTCCGCGATCATGGCCTGAATGGCGGCAAACCGCCCGATGAGCTGCCCGAACTGCTTCCGTTCGCGCGCGAAGGAGAGCATCTCATCGAGACAGGCCTCGGCAATGCCCGTGGCCTGGGCCGCTATGCTGATCCGTCCTCCGTTCAGGACCGAGAGGACCACCTGCATCCCCTTGTTCTCCGGCCCCACCCCGTGGTCGTCGGGGCAGAAGACCTCGTCGTAGGAGATCACGGCGGTCTCGCTGCCGCGAATGCCCATCTTGCCGTGGATCGGTTGGCGGGTAAGGCCTGGGGAATCACCTGGGACCAACAGGGCGGTAAAGACCTTGCCTTCGGACTCCGGTGCGGTGCGGGCCAGAGTCAGAAACCACGCGGCGGACAGCCCGTTGGTGATCCACGTTTTCTCGCCGCTGATCTTCCAGCCGCCGGGGACCTTGACCGCCTTGGTGCGGATTCCGGCCACGTCGCTGCCTGCGCCGGCCTCCGAGATGGCGAAGGCGGCGAAGGCGGCGGGTGAGCCCCAGTCGCTGAGCCACTGGGACCGTTTCGGCTCCTGCGCCCAAGCAGCCAGGACGTGACCCACCATGTTGTGTACGGACAAGGTCACGGCCGCGGAGGGCGAAGCGTAAGCGATTTCATGGAACACCCGGACCAGGGTTTCGTAGCCACAGCCCAGACCGCCGAATTCTTGCGGAATGCCAATGTTCAGGAAGCCCATCTCGGCCAGGCTCGGCAACACCTCGGTAAGCGTTTCGCCGGTCTCGTCCCAACGGCGGTCGCGTTCGAGCAACTCGCTCCGCGCGAAATCACGGGCCCCTCGGACGAGCAATTCCACGTCCTCATCTAAGCTCACAACCACCTCGACTCTTCGGCATCATGGCCGGCAGTTTACGTCGTGCTCGAGCACCGGCGGCCGCCCGGGCCGGTGTGGTTTCCTGCCGGACACGAACCGGCAGGTCGCCTGCCCAGGCCCGCCGAAGACAAACCCGAGCATGGAGAGCGCCCTTGGGCAAAACCATCGCGTCTGCCGGCGCTCCCTTGGGCCGTCCGCCTGGCCCGCGGCGGACCGTGCGGACGGCAGCGCAGAGTGGCATTATAGCCGTACCGCCCCCCAAGGCCAAGTCCCTCCGTCAACGGTTGCGGAAGTCGCTTAAGCGTGCTTCCGTGACCGGGGTATGATCACCGCCAGGGGTGAGCGTCCTGCAGCCGAGCGCAGGGTTTCCCAGCGAAACCCGGCGTGCCGCTGGTTGAGACCGTGGAAGCCAAGGCCGAATTCGGCCGTGCCGCCGCACAACCCAGTCTGGAGAACTACCGGATGCACGGTCAGCGGCGGGAGTTATAATGGGGCTATGCGCAGCTCGAAGGATGCGGATCTCAGCCTGTCGCCCGGCCCGCCGCGCCATCTCATCCTGGGAACGGCCGGGCACATTGACCACGGCAAGAGTTCCCTGGTCAAGGCGTTGACCGGCACGGACCCGGACCGCCTGCCGGAAGAGAAACAACGCGGGATCACCATCGAGTTGGGTTTCGCCCAGTTGCGGCTGACCAACGTGGTCTATGGGGTCGTGGACGTACCCGGCCACGAGCGTTTCGTCCGCACCATGGTCTCCGGCGCGACCGGCATCGATGTGGCTTTGCTCGTCGTCGCGGCTGACGATTCGGTCATGCCCCAGACGGTGGAGCACGCCGAAATCCTTTCACTCTTAGGGGTCCATCGTGGCGTAGTGGCTATCACCAAGACCGATTTGGTTGACGCCGAGTTGGCCGAGCTCGTCAAGGAAGACGTGGCCCAACTGCTCCGTGGCACTCATCTGCCCAACTGGCCGATGGTCACGGTTTCGTCTGCGACGGGGGCCGGCCTGGACGAGTTGCGCCGGGTTTTGGAAGAGACGGCGAGCGGGGCCGCGGCGGCGACTGAAACCGGGGTCTTTCGCCTCGCTATTGATCGGGTGTTCACGGTCGCGGGTCGCGGGACGGTGGTGACCGGGTCGGTGCTGCAGGGGACGGTGTCGCCGGAGAATACGCTCGAGTTGCTGCCGAAGGGCGTTCCGGTTCGCGTGCGGGACGTGCAAACTCACGGTCACGAGGCGTCCGCGGTTCAAGCCGGGCAGCGCGCGGCGCTGAACCTGATCGGCGCGGACCGCGCGGGGATCGCCCCCGGTGATGAGCTGGCCACACCGGGCTACCTGACGCCGGCCCAGATCGTGGACGTGCGGGCGCGTTTCGTCGGCTTGCTGGGGCGCGAGATCAAACCCCTGGCCCGGGTGCGCTTCGCGGTCGGGACGACGGAGGTGCTCGGGCGGATCGTGCCCTATGGCGATACGTTCGGGCGGCCGGGC
>JAZDKM010000110.1:0-4747 GCA_043803085.1 Planctomycetota bacterium | reverse complement strand
TCGGGTTTCGGCTCCATGCCTTCCCGGCCCCGTTGGAGAACGACGAGTGCAACTACGCCTACTTCGCCCAGCGCCTCCTCGCGGGCGACCGGCTCTACGTCGATCTCTGGGACCATCAGCCGCCCGGCATCTTTGCCCTGCTCGTGTTGCCCACCGCCGTCTTCGGGTCGTCACTGGTAGTCTACCGGACATTGGCCCTGATGCTGGTGCTCCTGACGATGGTGGGGGTCTTTGACCTCGCCCGCCGCTGGTTCGGCCGCACGGCGGCCTGGACGGCGGCCTTGCTCTTTGCCGTCGCTTCGAGCGACCCCGGCGTCGCCGGCGAGGGCTGCAATCGCGAAATCTACATGAACCTGCTGCTCGTCGCCGCCGTGTGGACCCTCGCCCGCAGACCAACGGCGAACCTGCGCTCCCTCCTCGCCGCCGGGTTGCTTATCGGCCTGGCTTCGACGATCAAGACGGTCGTGGCACTGCACTGGCTGGCCCTGCTGCCGGTCGTGGTCCTCCTAGCTGCCCGTGGTAAAAGTGGCCAAGAGCGGTGTGGCACGGGCATCCTGCCCGTGGAAACACAGGCTGGAAGCCTGTGCCACCGCTTTTGCCACGGGCTCCTGGCCGGCGCGGACACCATCGAGAAGCGCCGGCCAACACTCGTGTGCGTCGCCGCCTTTGCCGCCGGTCCAGCGGCGATCTGGCTGGCCACCCTGGCCTACTTCGCCGCCACAGGGCGAGCCCAAGGCTTCTGCGATGCTGCGTTCGCCTACAACCTGGTCTACAGCGAAACCGACCAAGGGTGGGGCCGGCGCCTCATTGCGTTTTTCTTTAAGGGGGATAATCTCCGCGTCAAAGTTTTCGGCACCGCGTTGGCGCTCTGGCTGTCCGGTACCTTTGGGCTCAGCGCGTTTCCGTGGCGGCGTGACCGGATCAGGTCCGCACTTATGGCCGGCTGGGTCCTCGGCAGCTACCTCGCGGTCTGCCTGCCGGGCAGGTTCTGGCCTCACTATTACCTGCTGATGCTGCCCCCGCTCGTCTTGCTGGCGGCCGCGCTGGTGTACCGCATCGAAATTTATCATCGGCGACTGTCGCGCGGCGCCGCGGCGGTCATCCTCCTTGCCCTCCTTGCGACTCAAATCCCCGGCTATCTGCTGGTGGAGCCCGATCGGATTGGGTGGGACCGCTATGGGCCGCGCATGAGTTGGGCGCGCGATTTGGGCCGTCGGGTCGCCGCCGTCACCGATCCTGCCGACACGATTTACGTGTGGAGTTACGACGTCGGCGTCTACACCTATTCCGGCCGGCGCTGCGCCTCGCGGTTTACCATGAACGGCCCCCTCCTCCCCGACCATCCCTCGACTGCGGCGCGCCGCCGCTGCCTTCTGGACGACCTGGTCCGCAACCAGCCGCGACTCATCATCATTCCCCACGGAAAGGAACCGCCCTTCGCGGAACTCCAGCGCTTCCTCGTCGAGCACCGGTATATCACCGTCGGCCAAACCTCGCAGATGGAGGTCCTCTGCGATCTGAACCGCCCCATCCCGCCCATCGACTGGACCGAGGAACCCAAGTAGCATACGCGGATCGGGCTCGGCTCGATGCTTTGCTCTTGTAGGTCGGGCTCCGCCCGACATTTTCCGCGGCGGGCAAAGCCCGCCCTACGGAACTGCCCATGATCGCGGGCCTTATCTACCAACCCATCGGAGAACTCCACCCATGCACGAGCGCTTTTCAGATCGGGCGCGACACGCGATGGCCCTCGCCAACCTCGAAGCGACTAGGCTCAACCACTCCTACCTGGCGCCGGCCCACCTGATGCTGGGCCTGATCGCTGAAGGGGCCTGCGTGGCCACCGAGGCCCTCCGCCTCCTCGAGGTCGATCTGGACCGAGTGCGGGCCGAGGTCCAGGCCGAACTCGAAACCCCCGCCGACTCCGCTCCCGCCTTCGGACGCCGGGCGCAGACCAAGGAGATGAAGGAGGTGGTCGCGGCCGCCATTGCCGAGGCCCGTAAGTTCGGGCACCGTTACGTGGGCACGGAGCACCTCATGCTCGCCTTGTTCCACCTGCCCGACGGGGTTCCCGCTCGGGTGCTGCGGAAGCAGGGCGTCGCGTTGGACAAGCTGCGGGAGAAGACGCTGACCCTCTTGCACTCCATCGTCGACCCCACGCACGACTTAGCCCACTCGCGCCACGGCGACTTCGAATGGGCCCATCAACAGGAGCTCGCCAAGGCTTTCCGCTCGCCCACCTTCTGGCATACGCTGATCCTGGCAGTGGACTCGGCCAATCGGCTGGGGGCCGGCGAGATCGAGCCGCACCACTTGCTTCTCGCCCTCCTCCGCGACGAATCCAACGGTCTGGCGGATCTACTCCGTGAGAAAGGCGTGACCGTGGAATGGCTCCGCCAGCGACTCACCCCTGGATCCGAGTAGCGCAGAAAAGGGGACATTCTACTTTTTGTCGTCTCATCGCGCAACCCGCGGAAGTCGCAGCGGGCGCGAAGTGCAGGGACACGGTCAGAAGGCGGTCAAAAAGTAGAATGTCCCCTTTTCCAGGCGCCGACTCCGCAAAACTTCTTCTTCACGCTGCCTTGGTCTTGAAGTCCTTGCCGATCCAGCCCTTGGCCGCAAGCAGCAGCAGGCAGGAACATAGAGCGATGCAGCCGAAGATGAACCACATGGTTTCCGTATTCTTGGGCCCCTCTTTGGGACAGTAATGGGCGAGCATCTTGCCCGAATAGAACGCCGGCACCAAAACCTTGGTGAGAAACCAGGGCAATTGGGCTACGCCCATGTACATGCCCGTTCGGCCTTCCGGGGCAATTTCCGCGGCGTACTGGAGGAACCGCGGTTGCCACATGGCCTCGCCGATGGTCATGAGCACGATGTAACCGGCCAAGGTCAGGACGGTCGGCTTGATGGCGGGTAGAAACGCCGGGACCGCCATGATGAACGTTCCCAAGATCATCATGTTGTAGACCTTCCGCTTCTGCGTGACCGCCGCGATGATCGGTGCAAGGATGAAGATCAGGAGCGGATTCTGATTGGAGAAGATCTCGAAATACTTGCCGATCCAGCCCTCATAGGTCCTTTGGATATACTGCGGCAGAACGAACCAGTTGTAGGTGAACAGGGTCTGCACGGGGATCAGAGCGAAAACGAAGTAAAAGAACTTCGTATCCGCGAGGGGATGCCGGGCCACCCATCGCGCCGCTGGAGGAAGGATGGCCGTGACCACCGCCGCCAGGATCAGGACTCCACCCGCCATGTACCACCAGAAACGCGGTAACGCAAAGAACAACAGAATCACCACCCCGACCACAACTCCCCATAAATGCAGGGGAATGCCCCCCCCTTTGCCCTCGGGAGCCGTGGGCGTGCTCGGCGTGGTTCCCGGCGAATCGGATGCGGTTTTCGGTTCCTGGCCTTTACCCGCCGTTATCCGGGCCGTCTCCTCCTTCGCCGCCGCAATGGCCTTCCTGACGGTGTGGGGCGACAGGATGAGAATGGTGCATAGCAACGCCACCAGCGTAAACCCAGTGTAGACCCAGAACGTGCCGGGGATGCCGAGGTTCAGGAAGTCCTCGTCTCGCAGGAGGAAGGCAAACATCGGGAACCACCCGCCCAGGTTCATCAAGGCGTAGAGCATGGCGAAACCCATAGCGGCTGTCTTGGGGGTGGTGAACTGTCGTACGCCGGCGTAAGCCGCGGGCTGATACATGCCGTACCCGATGACCACCAGA
Organism: Planctomycetota bacterium; assembly: GCA_043803085.1. Lineage (GTDB taxonomy): Bacteria > Planctomycetota > Phycisphaerae > UBA1845 > UBA1845 > JAAEQG01. The sequence goes on along the minus strand of JAZDKM010000110.1, from coordinate 1,013 downwards.
ACCATCCCCCCCATGGTCACCAGATGCAGCGACGACCACAGTCCCGCCGGTTGAAGTCGCAGGAGCGTAGGCGCCGCCGAGATGACGACACGGCCTGCCAGCATGAAAGCGAGGGCCGTCATCAAGGCCCTCCGCACGCCCCATTTGTCCGCTACGAAACCCAAAAACACCATGGCCAGTGTGATACCGGCGGTCAATACCATGACCGATTTGTGAGAGTAGATGTCGGCAGCCTCTGGAGGCAGGCCGCGGAAAACGAAATCTGAGAAGTGGATGGCGAGGTACCCGAGTATCCCGAAATACACCATCCCCTCCAGCATGTATGCCAGATTGATTCCCCACAAAGCTCGCGGGGCGTGAACCAGGTCGATGAACGGCTGGACGATCTCCCGCACCACCACCACGAGCATGGACCAGAGCCGATGCCCTGCGCGGACCAAATTGATGAACGGCTGGAGGATCTCGCGGAACGGACTCTTCGGTTGGTCGCTCATGGTTTCTCCGCCTACCTTACGGGTCCACAAAACCTCGCCTGCACAACGCGCGAACAGCTTAGCCACCGGACGCGGCGAGAGGAAGGAGTCGGGCCGGCGAATGCCTCTCGCGTACCGGCGTGGGTTCTCTTGCAGGCGACCCATGCCACCCTTTCTAACCGCCCCCGCCCGCATGGTGACCCGCCGGCCTTGAATAATCGCCCCCGGCCGGTATCCTGGTGTGGTTCCGAGTCGGGGCTTGGCATTCCCCCTCGGAGGGAGACCGGCGGTGGCGAAGTCGAAACACGGACCCGCTGTGTTTGAGTTGATGAAAGGCGCCCGGGGCGACACCGCCATCGCTCGCCCCGAGGAAGTTGGGGCGAGTGCTCCAGAACTTCCTCTCCCCTGGGCGGCCCCCACGGGGAAAGAGGAGCCCAAGGCCTCGCCGCCCGCGGTGTTACCGGAGGTTCCGAGCGCGGTCGTCCGTGATGGCCCGCCTCCTGAGGCGGAACCGCTCTGGGAAGTGACCGGCGGCCGGGT
>JAZDKM010000109.1:0-4294 GCA_043803085.1 Planctomycetota bacterium | reverse complement strand
GGGGACTCGTACGATGACGGGACAGTAGGTGCGGCCGACCGTACCCTGGAGTTCGCGAATTGGGGCAGTACGACGAATTGTCGTACGGACGTGGATGAGAACGGGGTCACGGGGGCGTCGGACAGGAGTCTGCTCTACGCGAATTGGGGGCAGTGTGCACCGTGAGGTTTGAACCTTCACGGGAGTGGATGGGAATCGAACCCACCACGAGCCGCGCGAGCGACCCGTCATCGGCTTTGAAGGCCGTGGAGCCCACCAGGCGCTCGGACACTCCCTAGAAAAGCCATTGCAGCACCCGGCAGCCCATCCGTCAACCGGACGGCGCCACATCGTGCCGGCGAACTGCGGCCGGCCGTTGTGTGCCGGGCCGTCTCCCAGGGCCCGGTCGGAGACCCCTCCTGCGCATGGTCCACAGAATCTTGCTCCGCCCTCTTGCACTGGGCATCGGTGCCAAGCTAAATACTTGCAGGGGATACCGAGAGGTCCGGCTTATGGCCGATAGGGTGCCGACGCGCCAGCTACAGAACCATATTCTTATCCAGGAGAATGAGCGATGAGGTTGTCCATGCAGATCGTCCGCCCCGCCGTGGTCGTGTTTTTGCTGGCCTGCGTACCCGCTTGGGGGCAAATGGCCCAGCGGGTCAAAGCGACGGGCAAGGCGGCCGGGTCCGACGTGAAGGCGGCTGACGAGGCCAAGAAGGACGCGAAACGCAACGCCGTGGAGCAGGCCTGCGGCGTGTTCATCAACGCCCAAAGCCAAACGGAGAACTATGCCCTGGTGAAAGACCGCATCCTTGGGCAGGCCGTCGGGTACATCCGCGAGTTCAAAATCCTGCGGGAATGGACCGAGAACAACATCAGCTTCTGCGAGATCGAGGCCGTCGTCGCGGTGGCCGACTTCGAGCGGGATTGGGCGGCCTTCGCCCACGCTAAAGAGGACGAGGGCAACCCCAAGATGATGGTGGTCATCCTCGAGGACAACGACGTGGACGACCTCAAGTCGCCCGTGGTCAACGGCGTCTGCCAATCCAAGCTGGAGAACTTCTTCCTCGCCCAGGACGTGCAGCTCGTGGACAAGGGTGTGTCCGATGACGTGCGCAAGCGCGACGTGAACCTGGCAGCACTGAACAACGACGTCCCGAAGTTGGCGGCGTTGGCCGCCGAGTTCAAGGCCGAGGTGCTGATCTTCGGCCGGGCCGAAGCCAAACGCGGCAGCCCCGTGGACATCGGGGGGCGCACGGTCTACCGTTGGGACATCACGTTGAACGTGCGGGCCCTCCAGGCCGACTCCGCCGCCATCCTCATGTCCAATGCCTACTCGCCCAACAAGCCCTACATGACGGCCTCGGCCGCCGCCGGCGACGACGCGTTCAGAATTCTCGCGGAGGACGTAGCCGCGCAGGTCCTTAAAGACATTGGTGCCGCATGGCACAAGCGGGCCACCTTCCGCCGCATTCTCCAGACGCATTTCGGTCCCGTGGATCGCAAACAAGCTAAAACGATCATGACCGCCCTGGCCCAGCATCGGGGGGTGGCGGGCGGCGATGAAGGGCTGAAACTGCGCAACCTCACCCAAGGCGTGGCCAACATCGAGGTGGATTGGTCCTTCGACCTCAACTTGCTGGCGGACACCATCCAGGATCTCAAGGTGGAGGGCATGTCCTTCGAGATCACCGAACAAAGCGGCGACCGGATCGACGTGAAGGTGATCGCGGCCCCGTAGCCTCGAAACCGAACCGCGACCGTCAGGCGGCTTGGTTCGCAGGGAGAGGGGCGGATCAGTCCGGCCCGCCTACCCCGATCTGCTGCTGGGTGGCTTGGGCGATGAGCGCTTGGCCCTGTTCGGTCTGGGAGGCCAGCTCGCACAACACGTGCCAACTGGCCTCCGCGCGGTCCAGCAGGCCTACGTTCTGCAGGGCCAGGGCCAGGTTGGCGCGGAATTCCAGGTTCTCCGGCTCGCGCTTGGCGGCGTACTCGAACTGTTGAACCGCCAGGTCGAAGTGGTACCGGTCCGCGAAGATAAGCCCCAGGCGGTAGTGCAATTCGGCCGACTCAGGTTCAACGACCAAAGCGCGCCGCAGCACGGTGACGGCTTCATCGGGCCGCCCCATTTCCTGAAGCAACAGCCCTAGCTTCACCAATGCTCTCTCGTAGCTCGGATTGATGTGCACGGCGGCACGAAACGCCTCGAGAGCTTCGTCGTTTCGGCCGCAGTGCCACAACAGCAACCCCAACTGATAGTGCAGGTCGGCGTAGTTCGGGCGTTGCCGTATGGCGGCCTGGTAGCGCTCGATCTGGCAGGCCACGAGATCCTTCACCGGACCGGCCGTGGTTCCAGCGGCCTGGGTGGCCAGAGCTTGGGGACTGAGGTATTTATTCGCCTGACGCGCGGCGCCGGCCCGCAGGTGCAGCCGGGCCATTTCGCTGAATAACAGAGTGCTGTTCGGTGCGACGTCGGCGGCCATCTTGAAACTTTCGCGGGCCTCGTCGCACCGGCCGGCCTCCTGTTGCGCCACCCCCAACCCGACGTAGGCACTGAGCAGACGGTCGCTGATTTGGACGCCCCGGTTGAACCACTGGGCGGCGTCCGCATAAGTTCCGCGGCGTAAGTAGCTCGTGCCGACTTTGATGGTGGCTTCCAGGTAGTCGGGGTTGAGTTTGGCCGCTTCGAGGTACTGCTCGAGGGCTTCGTTCTCACGTCCCACCTTGGCATAAAGGTCACCCAAACGGAAATGGTTATCGGCAACGGGGGGTTCGGCCCGGACCATCTCGTGCAACTGCTCGATGGCTTCGTGGTAAAGTCCCGCTTGGTCGCAGGCGCTCACCAGATCGTCGGGGGGCGCCCAGTGGTCCGGCTCGACGGTCAGGACGGTGCGGTAGCGCTGCACGGCTTCGTCGTACCGCCCGGCACGAACGTGCAGGTTGGCGAGCATGAGCAGGGAATCGATTTCGCCCGGCTCGCAGAAGCAGATGTGTTCGTAGTGTTCGATGGCGGCCTCGAGGTCGTTTTCCTTCACGTGTACGGCCGCCAGACGCTCGCGGGCGTTGCGGAGGTCAGGGGCCACCTCCAACGCCCGGCGGTACGCCTCGGCGGCCTCGGTGGGGCGGCCGAGCTTCTCCAGGCAGAAACCCAGGGCGAACTCCACGGCAGGATCCTCTGCGTAAAGGCTCGCCGCCTGCCGCAACTGATGCAGGGCGTGCTCCGTCTGGCCGAGTTCGTCATACGCGCAAGCCAGCCCCGCGTGTGCCCGGAGGCTGGTGGGGTCGAGCTCCAGCGCTCGCCGAAACGCCTCGCGGGCCCGGGCGATGTCGCGGTCGGCCAGATAGCGGACGGCCAGCCGGTTATGGGCCACGGGATCGTCGGGGCGCTTGGCGCAGCCTTCAAGGAGCTCGCCGGTGGAGCACGCCGCTTCATCCTGGAGCAATTGACGAAACGCCGCGGCCAACTCGGCCAACAAACCCCGTCCCAGGATTTCCAGCAGGTACGACATTATCACCCCTAGGTCACGACGGCCTGGAGGGCTTTCTGTGCGTCCGCGTAACCCGGGTTGATCCGCAAAGCCCGCTCGTAGGCGTCCCGGGCGCGGTCGAGCAGGCCGCCGTCGCGGTAGAGATTGCCGAGAAGGTAGTACACGTCGGCGTACTCGGCCCCGATGCGGATGGCTTCCTCAAGGCGGCGGCGTGCGTCCAGGTGACGAGCGCTGTCCCGGTACAATCTCGCCAGTTGGATCAGAGCAGTGATGAAGTCCGGCCGCAGACCGACCGCCCGCTCGATGGCGACGATCGCGTCGTCCGTGCGTCCCAGGCGCGAGAGCACGCACCCGCAATGGTAGTGCAAGTCGGCCTGTTCCGGCGACCGCGTTAGTGCCCGGCTGAGGGTGGCCGCCAGGATGGCGAACACTTCCGTTCCGACTTCCTCAGGCTCCAGCGAGAGGAACGCTTCCACGAAATCGGGTTCCGTCTCGATGAGCGCGGCAAGTTCGTCGATGCCGGCCTCCTCCGCAGCGGAAGCCTCCGGCGGCATGGCGGGCCGGAGGGGCTCGGCGCCGGGAGCGGCGGCCTGGAGCGCATAGGCCAACAGCAGGGCCGTTCGAGCATCTTCGGGGTTCCGCGCCTGCGCCTGTTGCAGCCGGTGGACCGCTTCACTTGCTTGGCCTCGCGCCCCGTGACACAGGGCCAGACCGACCAGCGCCTCGGTGTGCTGCTTGTCGATCGTGACCGCCTGAGTGAACCGCAGTTCGGCTTCCTCCGTCTCACCCATGGCCGCCAGGAGCGTGGCAAGCTGGAAGTGGAG
>JAZDKM010000108.1:0-2164 GCA_043803085.1 Planctomycetota bacterium | reverse complement strand
ACCCGTCCATGCCTCGCGCGCAAGACCGCGAATCTCCGTACCAGTTATCCAGTTTGTGCCATCGTGTCCGCGCCCTCGGAAGATGAACAAGACATCATTGACCGCTACGGCGGCGGGGGATGCGAGCGTACCTCGCGCGTGTCCCAGTGCCAACGTACCACAGGCCCCTGCTGTGTTGCTATAACGGTTAGCGAGGACGGTGTTGCCTCCAGCGTTCAAAACGCCAATGGCACTCTCGGTAATACTGACGTTCGTGGCTACCGTTGCGCTGCCGCACGTCAGCGCGTCCGCCCCGATGTCTATGGCGCCAAACCCGCTCGTGATGCTGCCCGCATTCAGCGCGCCAACCGCCGTTAGACTCGACGTGACGATGCCCGCTGGTAGGGCCGTGCCCGTGAGGTCCGCTGCCGCTAGCGCCGCCCACGCCACATCCGTTGCGCCCGAGCGCAGATAGTAGGCTTCCGTGCCCTTCGCCAGTCGCGTCCACAGCGGACTCGCGCCCTGACCCGTGATGATGTCGCCGCGCACACAGGCCGCAGCAGTCGAGTCGCCGTGCGAGGCCGACAGGAGGTTGTGCGCGGTCGGCAACCCAACCCACGTCGTCACACTCGCCATCGCGTCGGGCCGCCCGCCCTCGCCATCGTACATCACCTTCGTCGGCGGAACCGCGCCATCGTACTGAACCGGCACGAGGAACACGGCGTACCGTAGACCCGCCGTGACCGCTATCGTCTGGTCCTGCAATCGGTCGGCGCGACAGTCCACGAGCGCTGTTGAGACGTAGGTCGCCGGGTCATAGGTCATCCCGCCGCCACCTACGGCGCTTGACTGCACCTGACACTGCACCCACCCGACGCCGTACGGTGCGCGGAACCTCACCACGAGGTCCGTACCCGTGTAAACGACCCCGATTATCAGCGGCTCCTTGCGGACCAGTTCCGCGTTGATCTGCGAAACCATCTCCGAAAGAAACGGATCGCCATTAGGGGGTCGGCGCAACATCAGGCGGCCCTCCGCAGTATCAGGTCTGCCTTGACCTTCTTCCTTGACAGGCAGGGCTCGCCAGCGACGAAGCGCAGTATCTTGGGGACAGCCGTGCCGCGGTACTTCAGTCGAAAAATGTTCCTCTGGGGGGTCAGCGAGCCGCCCGTTCCCGCCACGGGGAGTAACAACTCACGAACACGTTTCAGCCACGAGATTTGACCGCACAACTCCCAATTCGGGTAGTGCTGTCTTCCGTGGTTGGACCTATATGTGCCGACGCAGCCATCGCCGTCGAAGAAGCCCCGGATGAAGTGAGGTATTTCGGACTCGCGCAGTATGGGGACGGGGTGTCCCTTTGACTTGCCAGGGACAACGCCGAAGCGGCGCAGTGCGACTATCAACTCGGCCGTCTCCCGCCCGCAACAACTGAATTTAACGCTCGCCCTATTCGTGGCGTGGCGTACCACTGCGGTCGGGCAGACATAGGCCGCCATACGCTCTAGGTGGGCGCCGTCCCCGTCCTGGAGTTCAACGGCGAGGGTCTGCCATTGTTCTCCGCGCACGTAACCATCGGCCAGCATAAAGCCCGCCCAGTAAGCGGCTTCTGGGGCGACGGGGTCCGCCGCAAAAGCCTCTAGGTTCGGATGGTGTCTCGTTTCGTGGACTAGGCAGCCGCACGACCTGGTCGTCCCACTCCTCAGGTCTACGGCCCGAACGGTTGTTTCCTGCCCGCAGTCGCACCGGCAAACCCACCTTGTATTTCCAGCCGAGGTATTGTCCGAGCGGCTCAATACCAGTAGTCTGCCAAAACGACGACCAGTAATGTCGGGACGGTGAACGCACCCACACGACACGGTTGCCCCGCAACGAAGGTCTGTGCCGGGGAGAACTGGATTGTTCCCACAGTCACACCGACACAGCCATAGGGCCTGCCCCCGAGGACTGCTCCCGACGCGGTCGCAAACGACCAATCGCCCGAAGCGCTGCCCCGCAAGTTCCTTGAGGGCGGACATCAGCCCACGCCCTCACGGAGCAGTTCGGCCGACACGCCCACGAGACTGACCTTGCAATCGTTGGTCGCCTGAACCTCGACCTGCGGCTCGTCCGCAATCAGGTGCGTCATCGCCTTCTTGCGGCGGCTCTGCTGTAACGGCGTTGCCGCATAGGTGAGCGTGTGCTG
>JAZDKM010000107.1:0-7165 GCA_043803085.1 Planctomycetota bacterium | reverse complement strand
CGAACGAATCCGTCGTGCCCTCCGAATGATCATGACCCGACGCAGTCGGGAACCAGCACCGTGACGGCGCGCAGAACCAGCATCGTGTAGAGCCCCGCGACGACATCGTCTCCCACCACACCCCATCCGCCCGGCCAGCGTTTTTCGACCCAGTTGGCCGGCCAGACCTTCACGATGTCAAGGCCTCGTTCGAGGAGAAACCCAAGCGACAGAAGCTGCCAAGTGGGTGTGACCGCGGTCATGGCCACCGCATAGCCGACCAACTCGTCGATGACCAGTTTTCGGCTGTCCTCTTCTCCCAGGATGCGGTCACCCACCTGGTGGATCCAAACCCCGATCAGCCCCAGCATCACCGTGGCAGCCAGATACGCCCATAGGGGCACACCCCAGCGACCGGCCAACCAGACCAACGGCACCCCCACCACCGCGACCGCCACCGTCCCCGAGGCCGGACAGCGTCCCACAGGACCGATCGAACCGATCAGCAGAAGGCAGCGCTGCCCAAGGGTACGAACGCTTGGAGATACATAGGTCCGGTCACCAAACCTCCGGTTTCCCGTTGAGGAGCACACGCCATGGCCTCCCGAAAACCACCGAGGTGACTGTAGTTGCGGACCGCGAAGTGGTCAATCTCCAGGCATGCGCGGGAGGGCTGATTGACACCGCCTTGGCTCGCCGCCTAGAATCCTGCTATGAAGGTCTTTATAAGCTACGCACCCCAGGACAAAAAGCTCGCGGAGTATCTTTCGCAGCGATTGTCCAAGAAAGGGTTCGAGGTCTGGCGTCCCGAAGAGCAAATCCTGCCTGGCGAGAACTGGGCGTTGAAATACGGCCAGGCGTTGGAAGACTCCGATGCCATGATCGTTTTGGTCTCGCCTGAAGCTCTCCGGTCTCGCGGGGTGCGTGAGGAAATCCAGTACGCCCTGAGCTCCATGCAATACGCCGACCGTGTGATCCCGGTAGTAGTCCGGCCAACCAGAAAGATGCCCTGGTTCCTCCGGAAACTGCCCCTGCTCTCCGTGGGTAAGAGTCGCACCCGACTCAGTCAGAGCCTCTTGAAACACCTCCGCGAGATCGAGAGTAATTGAAGCATGGCCCGTAGAGCAAGTTCCCTGCCGAAGGAGGTGTTCCTTTCGCACGCGAGCCGCGATCGCTCCTTCGCCACAAGACTTGCCGAGGACATCCGCAGGCACGGGGTACCTGTCTGGTTCAGCCGGACGAACCTGATGGGCGCGCAGCAGTGGCATGATGAGATCGGGCGCGCTCTCGCGCGGTGTGACTGGTTTGCGGTGATCCTCTCCCCAGCTTCGGTGAGCTCGCGGTGGGTCAAGCACGAGCTGATTTACGTCTTAAACAACCCCCGATACGAGGCCCACATCGTGCCGGTGCTCTACCGCAAATGTGATCCGGCGAAGCTCTCCTGGACTCTCCGGGCATTCCAGATGGTCAATTTTGTGGGACGAGGACGGTATGAAGCCGCTTGTCGGGAGTTGCTCCGGGTTTGGGGATTAGCTTACCACGATAACCCATGATGAACGGTTGGGGGGGGCATGCCACCCAGCCGCGCGACATGAATGTCGCGGCTCGGAGGCGTTGCCGGCGCTCGATGGCGCGCGTATACTCCCGCACCCTACCCTGATCGGGAACGTGCGAAGGGTTTCGGGAAGATGCGGTCGGCGTTTCTGGACACTCTGACGCAGCGCGTGCTCGTGTGCGACGGAGCCATGGGCACCAACATCCACGCGTGTGAACTGCCGCTGGTAGATTTCAACCACCTGGAAAACTGCACCGAAATCCTGGTGCTCACTCGGCCGGACGTGATCACCGACATTCACCGGTCTTTCCTGGCCGTCGGGTGTGACGCGGTCGAGACCGATACCTTCGGGGCCAACAAGCTGGTATTCGGGGAATTCGGTTTGGTGGCCAAGACCCGCGAGATCAACCGCCAGGCGGCCGAGATCGCCCGCGCCGCCTGCCGGGAATTCCACACGGCCGAGAAGCCGCGGTTCGTCCTCGGGTCGATCGGGCCGGGCACCAAGCTGCCCTCCCTCCGCCAGACCAACTGGGATACCCTGGTGGACAGCTACTGCGCGCAGGCTCGCGGGCTGATCGAGGGCGGCGTCGATGCTTTCATCATCGAGACCTGCCAGGACATTCTGCAAACCAAGGCCGCGGTCGTGGCCTGCACCGACGCGATGCGCGAACTGGGCCGCGAGCTCCCCATCATCTGCCAGGTGACCCTGGAGACGACCGGCACCATGCTGGTCGGAACGGAAATGGCCGCCGCCATCACCGCCCTCGAAGGCTATGACCAGATTCAGGTCATGGGCATGAACTGCGCCACCGGCCCCGCGGAGATGAGCGAGCACGTCCGCGTGCTGAGCAAGACCTGCAACCGGCTCCTCTCGGTCATGCCCAACGCCGGGCTGCCGCAACTCGTGGACGGTCGCGCACACTACGCCCTTACCCCGGCGGAACTGGCCCGTTGGCTGGTCGAGTTCGTCGAGGTGGACGGGGTCAACCTGGTCGGCGGTTGCTGCGGTACGACGCCGGCCCATCTGGCGGCAGTGGTCAAGGCCATGGGTCACCGCGTCCCCAAGGCTCGCCGGGTCCAGAGCGAGCCCGCGGTCAGCAGTCTCTATCAGTCCGTCAGCCTGCGGCAGGACTACAGCGTCCTCATCGTCGGCGAGCGGAGCAACACCAACGGCTCCCGTAGGTTCAAGCGGCTACTGCTGGAGGGGAACACCGACGAGCTCGTGGCCGTCGGGCGCGAGCAGGTGGCCGAGGGCGCCCACGTGCTCGATGTCTGCGTGGACTACGTCGGCCGTCACGGCGTGCCGGATATGGAAAACGTCATCGCCCGCTACGCCCAGGACATCACCGCGCCGCTGATGCTCGACAGTACCGAGCCGCTGGTGATCGAGGCGGGGCTGAAGCTGGCCGGCGGCAAGTGCATCGTCAATTCCGTCAATCTGGAAGATGGCGAGGAGCGCCTCCAGCGCATCGGACCAATGCTCAAGCGCTACGGGGCCGCCGTGGTGGCCCTGACCATCGACGAGGACCCCCAGGAAGCCATGGCCAAGACGGCCCGGCGCAAGGTCGAAATCGCGCGCCGCATCTATGATCTGCTGGTGAATCAGTACGGCATCCGGCCGCATGACATCTTTTTCGACACCTTGACCTTCCCCATCACCACCGGGAACGAGGCCGACCGCCGCCTGGCCCTGGAGACGCTCGACGCCGTCGCCCAAATCCGCAAGGAGATGCCCCAGTGCCAGCAGATTCTGGGCATCTCCAACGTCAGCTTCGGACTCAAGCCGCCGGCGCGGGCCGTGTTGAACTCGGTGTTTCTGCACGAGGTCGTCCAGCGCGGCCTGACTAGCGCCATCGTCCACGCCAGCGGGATTCTCCCCCGGAACAAGATCAGCACCGACCGCTGGAACGCCGCCCTCGACCTGATCTACGACCACCGCCGGGACGGATACGACCCGCTGCGCGCGTTCATCCAGTGTTTCGGCGAGGAAGAGGACATGGCAGCCAGGAAGACGACCGCGAACCTGCCCGTCGAAGACCGCCTCAAACAGCGGATCATCAATGGCGACCGGAACGGACTGGAAGAGGACCTGGACGCCGCGCTCACCACCTACCAGCCGCTCGAGATCATCAACGACCTGCTCCTGGACGGCATGAAGACCGTGGGTGACCTGTTCGCGGCGGGGCAGATGCAGTTGCCCTTCGTCCTGCAATCGGCCCAGACCATGAAGGCGGCCGTGGCCTACCTCGAACCCTTGATGGAGAAAACGGAAGGCACCCACAAGGGCGTCGTGGTTCTCGCCACCGTGCGCGGCGACGTGCACGACATCGGTAAAAACCTGGTGGACATCATCCTGACCAATAACGGCTACAAGGTGATCAACCTGGGTATTAAGCAGCCCATCAGCGCCATCATCGACGCCTGGCGGGAACACCAAGCCGACGCCATCGGCATGTCCGGGCTGCTAGTCAAGTCCACGCTGGTCATGCGCGAGAACCTGGCCGTGCTCAAGGAGCGGAACCTCACGCCTACCGTCATCCTGGGCGGAGCGGCCTTGACCCGAAAATATGTCGAGCAGGACTTGCGCCCGGAGTACCCCGGCCCGTTGTTCTATGCCAAGGACGCGTTCGAGGGACTGCACCTGATGGATCGCATTAGGGCGGGTGAGCTTGCGGTTCCGCCCCCGATGCCTGCGGCACCGCCGAGGCTCAGACCGCCTGCAGCATGGCCCACGGCGGCGCACTCCACCGTGGCCCGCGACGTGCCAATACCCAAGCCGCCGTTCTGGAGCAGCCGGGTCATCGAACGCGTCCCCTTGAGCGCCATCATCCCCTACCTCAACGAGAAGATGCTGTTCAACATCCAGTGGCAATATCACCGTGGAACGCGCGCGCGCGAGGAATTCGACCGCTTCATCGAGACCGAGGTCCGGCCGATCTTCCGCGAACTCGTGCGTAAGTGCGAGGCCGACGACATCATCTGCCCGCAGACCGTTTACGGCTACTGGCCGGCCCAGGCCGACGGGAACGCCCTGATCGTCTACGACCCCCAAGACCAGACCCGGCAACGCGCCCGCTTCGAGTTTCCCCGGCAATACAAGGATCCCTACTGGTGCATCTCCGATTTCTTCCGCAGCGTGGAGCAGGGCGAGATGGATGTAGTGGCCTTCTCCGTGGTCACCGTGGGTCGCCGGGTCGCCGAGGTGGCCCACGAATGGTTCGCCGCCAACCGCTACCGCGACTACTTGCACCTGCACGGGCTGGGGGTCGAGTCGGCCGAGGCGCTGGCGGAGTTCATCCACAAGCAAATCCGCGTTGAGTTGGGCATCGCCGACCACGACGCCCGCGAGATTCCGCGTCTGTTCCAGCAGAAGTACCAGGGCAGCCGCTACAGCTTCGGCTACCCGGCCTGCCCGCGCCTGGAGGACCAGGTGAAACTCTGGCCGCTGTTGGAGCCCGAGCGCGTCGGCGTGTCCCTCACCGAAGAGTTTCATCTCGAACCGGAACAGACCACGACGGCCCTCATTTGCCACCATCCCGCGGCGAAGTACTTTAACGTGCGCTGATCAGCGTAGGGTCCGCGCTCGCGGACCATTTTTCAGGCGCCGGCCGCAGTTTGGTGAACAGCGAGGGGCGCGAGAGGACACCCCGACTGTCGGTGATTCTGTGGCTCCGGGACGGTAACCAGGATCTCACCGGTGGAGTGCAAAACGTGTTACCCAAAACCACGAAACCGGCCTTGCAAGCCCGGAGAACATTTTTTCTGCCCATCGCCGGAGTCTTTCTTTACGGCCTGTGCGCCGTCCTCTTCACTTACCCCTTGGTACTCAACTTCGGCTCGGCGGTCATCTCCCATTGGGGCATCGACATTGAGCACAGCCTGTGGGTCCAGTGGTGGTTCGCCCAAGCCCTCGACACCCCCGGGCTGGCCGTTTTTCGGACTGCTATGCTGCACTACCCCAACTCCGTCGATCTGCAGTTCGCCGACATCAACTTTGCCATAAATGTTCCTTTTTACCTACTCACGAAGGTCGCCAGCCTCACCGTCGCGTATAACCTGATGCTTCTGCTGTCGTTCGTCCTGAGCGCCACGCTGATGTGGCGGCTCGCCTATGGGGTTTGTGGCAACCGGACGGCGGCGTGGGCGGCCGGTGGTCTCTATGCTGCCTCACCTTATTGGTTGTGTTGTGTGCTCAATGCCTGGGTCTATCTCGTGCACATCTGGGTCTTTCCGCTAGTCTTCCTGGCCCTGGGGCGGGCGAAAAACACCTTGCAGGCGCGCGATTCTGTTCTTTGCGGCCTGGCCTTCGGTCTGACGTTTCACGTTTCCCCTTACTACTGCCTCTACCTGGCTGTCTTGGTGGCCGCATGCATGCCCTGGCACATAAGTCTCATCCTTTCACTGCTACGGCAGCGCCGGGGCTGGACTTTGTTCGCCATCGCCCTGGTGACCATGTTATTGACGGTACTCCCCCGGGCGCTCCCCATGTATGCGGCCTCCCATCAGGAGTTCGTTGCTCACCACGGACCGCTGAATACTGCCCTCGGCGCCCGCCTCGCCGAGATGGTCACCCCCTCTGCGGCGCGCGTGCAGCAGCGACTGCCCGGCGTGGGATTCCTCGTGGTCTTCCTGAGCTATACGCTGTTGGGGGCCATCGGAGCGGGCCTGTGGGTCAGCGAGCGGCGGCGGTCGTACGCGCCTTGGCTGATTTCCGGCACGGCGCTGCTCATTCTGTCGTTGGGGCCCTACGCGACGCTCGGGTCGGGCGACCATGCGGTCACCCTCCCATTGCCGGATTACCTTCTGCAACGGCTGCCGGTTTTCGCCTTTCTGACGAACCACTGGCGCTGGTCCCTGCCCGCGGTTTTTAGTCTGGTAATCGGCGGTGCACTCGGACTGGCGGACATCGCTCGTTTCCTCGAGAGACGAGGATACGCTTCGTGCGCGTGGATGGTCGCACTCGTGCTCTTAGTCTATGGCCTGGAGGCTTTCCTGTTGTTCCCGTTTCCCGCACGGAAACCGTTATGGCCCACGCTGGCCGATCCCCTTTGCACCGCTTTGCGCCAAACGAAAGACGTGAATGCCGTCCTCGATCTGACGGAGTTTCCCAAGCTCCATCAGATCGAACACAGAAAGCCCATTGCAGGCGGCTGGCTCCCGCGGCTGGAGGTGCGGACCTTCCAGGCCAGTGAGGAGTTTTACAGGGGCTTCGCCGCGTGCAAGGACCCCCAAGCCGGCATTCGCTATCTGGGCAATCTTGGCATAGACGCGATCATCTTAAGCAAGGATAGCGCGCTTCTCATCCGACCGGACCCGCAAGTGCCTGGCGCGTTTACGGGACAACCCCTGGCCGTAGGGTCTGGGCTCGCAAACCATCCCCTGTAGGGTCCGCGCTCGCGAATATCTCGTCTTGTCCGGACAATTGGTCTGCCGATAACATTCGTGAAGCCGTGGGGGCTACCCTTGCGGACCCGTTTCGCTCGGCAGGGCTTGGCGGGCATCGAAAAGGACGCCCCGCGCGGCGGACGCAAGCCACGGACTCGTCAGCGGGTCGCGCGGAAGATCATCGAAATGACGACCCAACAGCGCCCCGCCAACGCCACGCACTGGAGTACGCGGACACTGGCCGAG
>JAZDKM010000106.1:0-3620 GCA_043803085.1 Planctomycetota bacterium | reverse complement strand
TATCCTTGCACACAATCTGTTGATCCTCGCGCGGTGCTGACGACCCTACGTCGTTAAGCCCCATCGATCGCTTCCTGCACAGGCCCGCGCAAATGGTGCGCCCGCTGCCGATGCCTGGTGTGCCCGATTCGCCCGAGAAGCGGCAAATGCCATGAAAATCGGCTCTTGGACCACGTGCCCATTGCTGCAGCAACCCGCGCAGGCGTGGCCGACGCTCTCACCCGCCCTCGCTCACGCGCCCAGGCAACAGCAACTAGCTAGCGAGTCGGAGTGGGTTCGCTGCGAGCGGCGAGACGGACGACAACCCGGACGCCCCTCTAAGCCACCCGTGGCGTTGCCCCCTTGTTTCCACCAACAATTATACTCCAATTCGCCTGTCGCGGAGATTCCGTGGAGGCTGGCCCGCGGCAACGGTCGGCCGGGGATGAGATCTGCGTCCGCGCGCTGCTTCGGGATGACGGGCTCACGCAGCCGGTCGTCGTGGTGCGATCCGGTATTCGGACCAAGGCGATGCCGCTTTTTGAGGGCAAACACGCGGGTCGCGGGTAACGATGGTGTCACTGAGCAATCAAACTTGTGCGGCAACCACGGTGCGACTGACCCAATCAGTGACCCAAACGATCGGCGCTGTTCTGTTGAGTTATGAATTCTGGATCGGATACTCCGACCCCGGAAGGCCACGGCAGGTAAGGTTGTTTTCGCTTGCCTGCCGATCCGGCCGCGTATCCCGCGCGCGGTAGACTTCTCCCTCTCCCCCGCCGAGCACCTTGAGGGCCACCCGCCGGTTCAGCGAGACCTGCCGGGCCTCGTAGACGATCCCCATCCCCCCGCGCCCGATCTCGCGGACGATCTCAAGATCACCCACACGCTGTGACTGCGGTTTCTTCGCATCGCCCACAAGGAACGCTCACATGGGTACGCACGGTTTCTCCGTGCTCCGCCCTGCCCTCACGAGCACGAGTCGGAAGCCCATGACCTCGGGATCCGGGTCGGTCTCCGCCGGCAACGAATCGGCGCATATTCTGTACCTGATCCGCTGATCATACTCGAACTGTCTTGGCGTGTCGTCCACTCCACGGCATGCTCGGCCAGATCGAACTCTGGGCATCCGCGCTGGCAACTTTCGCATTTCATCGGTGGTTTATGGCAACTGGCTAATTACAGGGGCAAGAGGCTTATCGAAGCGCCCTCCGGTAAGAGGACAATCGCCGTTGCCGCACGACGCAGCGCATCCCTTCGGGTGCGATGCCCGGCCGAAACAGAACCGAGTTTCGCAAGTATGCGATTGTGTCGCAACGGAGCGAGGCTCCGCAACTGTCTCGATCAGCGGTTACCCGCGGCTCAACAGAATGGCGAACGCGGCGAAATCCTGTAAATCCACATCGTCGTCCTCATCGAAATCGAGAGTCGCGCACTCTGCGGGGTATGGACCGCCATCGGGACCGGTTGAGCAGCTCACCCAGCCGGCATAGTCCTTTAGATCAAGGTCGCAGTCACGCTCGTAATCGCCTGGACCCGGTTCTAGGACGGTCAGCTCGGCCGCTGCGCTAATCTCGCTGCCGCACACGTTGGTGACCACCACGTCGTATTGCCCGGCATCGCCCACCTCCACCGGGTCGATGGTGAGAGACGCCGCAGTCTCGCCCGGAAGGTCAACCCCGCCCTTGCGCCACTGGAAGGCCGGTGACGGATAGCCGGTCGCTTGGACGAAGAATGCGGCCAGGTCACCTGCGCAGACGATCAGACTGTCCGGGTCGTCCGTTACCGCGGGGGCGGTGTAGACCGTCAGCGTGGCCGCCGCACTGGTTTCGCTGCCGCACACGTTGGTGACCACCACGTCGTATTGCCCGGCATCGCCCACCTCCACCGGGTCGATAGTCAGAGTTGACGCGGTCTCCCCCGGAATGGCGACCCCGCCCTTACGCCACTGGAACGTCGGCGACGGAAAACCAGTCGCTTGGACGGAGAACGCGGCTGCATCACCCTCGCAGATGATGAGACTTTCCGGGTGCTCCGTGACCACCGGGGCGGTATGGACCGTCAGCGTGGCCGCGGTGCTGGTTTCGCTTCCACAGACGTTGGTCACCACCACGTCGTACTGTCCGGCGTCGCCCACGTCCACCGGGTCGATGGTGAGAGATGACGCGGTCTCCCCCGGAATGGTGACGCCGTCCTTGCGCCACTCGTAAATGAACGGCCCGGAACCACCGACCTCAACGCTGAAGGTGACGGGATCACCCTCGCAGATGTTCTGGCTCGCCGGTTGCTGCCTGAATACACTGCGGGCGTAGGTCGTCAGGGTGACGGCAGTCGCGGAGTACTGCGGCTCGCCCTTGCAGTTGCCCCCGAAGAGCAACGGCAGGTCGGTCTCGCTGAAAGTCCCGACGACGGATCCCGCCGTCACCACGTCGAATATCGTGCCCACTTCCGGCTCGAAACCGCCGATGAGCGACACGGCCAGGCGTCCCGCCAAGGATGCGGTTCCGGTGACGTTGAGCCGATCGAAGCCCGAACCGGGGTTGAGGCCGCCTTTCTCGATCTCCAACGAACCGTTGAAGGACTGGGTGTAATCTCCAGTAACGTTGAGGATGCCGGGGGACAGGCCGGGCATGACCGTGCCACCGCTGGTGAGGTTGCCCGCGACGGTCCCGCTCCCGACGAGAGTCCCGCTTTGAAGATCGAAGAGGTTGTTGGGATCCAATGTGCCGCCGTCGAGCGCGGTGCTGCCGGAGGTCTGAGTGTAGGTGCCGGTCACGGTCAAGGTGCTGCCGGTTCCGATGGTGACGTCGCCTGCGGTCGAGAATCCCGCAGGGGTGGTGAGGTTTCGCCCGTTGGTGATGGTGAAATCGCCGTTTAGACCATTGACCGCGAAATTGGCCAATGCGTTGGTGCCGGGCAGGTTGGTGATCGCCGACGCCGCCCCGTTGAGCACGATCGTGGCCGCGTTGGTCACGATGTTCGCATTAAGGAATCGCAGCGTGGCCGTGACGATGTACGTACCGCCGGTAAGTATCGTCCCAGCGAAATTTGTGAGCCCGGCGTCCAGACTCAAGACTCCTGTCCCGGCATCTAGGACGCCCCCATTGTTGTTGAACACCGGATCCACCGAGGTGGCGGTATTGGTCACCGACTTGCGGAAGGTGCCGTGGTTGGTGATGGTGCCGCGGTTGCCTGCGTTGCGGCTGATGTTGTAGCCCGCATCCGTCCGGATGTCGAAGGCCGCCCCGGGATTGATCTCGATGGCCGCTGCCTCGTTGACATAGATGTACCCTGAGGTCCACACCGCGGGGGCGGTGCCGCCGATCTCCAAGGTGCGAGCCGAGAGGAACTTGTTATCGCCGCCGCTCAGGCTCATCCCTCCGTTGCAAATCGTCCGACCCGACCCGCTCATCGTGCCCGCAGTCCAGGTGAAAAAGCCGGAAACGGTGGTGTCTCCCACACCCGTCCACGTCGTTCCGCTGAAGTTCACCGTCTCCAAGGGAGTCGGGCCCGCGAAGTTGGTCGTCCCGCCGGTTTGGGTGAGGACGCTCCCGGCTCCGAAGGTCGGAGAGTTGAAGTTCACGGTTCCGCTGGGGATCGACACCGTGCCATTGGTGACCGTGGTGGTGCTGTTGAAGGTG
>JAZDKM010000105.1:0-12444 GCA_043803085.1 Planctomycetota bacterium | reverse complement strand
ACCCTTTCCTCGCGAGCCTCGGTTACGTATCGCGCCTTCGATCCTCTCAGCGGATTTTGCCCGGCTGGCGGAGTCCATCGCCATCGTCGAACGCGCTGGGGCCGACCTGCTGCACCTCGACGTCATGGACGGCCACTTTGTGCCCAACATCACCTTCGGGCTGCCGGTGGTCGAAGCGCTGCGGTCCTACAGTCAACTTTTCTTCGACGTCCATCTCATGATCGAAGAGCCGCTCAAGTATGCCGAATCCTTTGTCTCGGCCGGGAGCGACCTGCTCACCTTTCACATCGAGGTGGCGCCCGAACCGCGGCGGATCATCGAGCACATCCGTGGGCTGGGTGCCGCCGTCGGAGTCTCGCTCAATCCGACCACGCCGGTAGCCGCCATCGAAGGCATCCTGGCGGACGTTGACCTAGTCTTAGTGATGAGCGTCTGGCCGGGGTTCGGCGGGCAGGTGTTCATCCCAGACGTACTCGACAAGGTGAAGCTTCTGCGAACCCTCCTCAGTCCGCACCAGCGGCTCGAAATCGATGGCGGGATGGATTCGATCACCGTGGTCTCGGCAACCCACGCCGGAGCGGATACCATAGTGGCCGGGTCGGCCATCTTCGGCCAAGCCGATCCCGGTGCGGCGCTGGCCCGGCTGAAGGGCTTGGCCGCCTCCGCGTACGAGGCACGACGCCCATGACTTCGCTGGTCTTGATCCCGTGGGCTAGTACGGAAGCGCTGAGAGCTTATGATCATGCCTGAACGCACTGAAGTCCCCGCCGGGTTGTGGGAGAAATGTGAGGCCTGCGGCGCTATGGTCTATCGCAAGGAAGTGGAAGCGAATCTCTGGGTCTGCCCGGAGTGCAACTACCATCGCCGCATCGACGCCCGCACGCGCCTCGAACAACTCACCGACCCGGGCTCTTTCGAGGAATTCTTGTCCGACCTGTCCACCACCGACCCGCTCCGCTTCAAGGACCGCATCCCCTACCGCGAGCGCATCCGCGCCCAACAGAAGTCCACGGGTGAGTATGAAGCGGTGGTGGTGGGCAAGGCCTACATCCGCGGCCGCCCGGTCATTCTGGGCGTCATGAACCCTTCCTTCATCATGGCCTCGATGGGAGCGGTGGTGGGGGAGAAGATCACCGCGGCCATCGAACGCGCCACCGAAGAGAATCTCCCTTTCGTAGTGGTCACCGCCTCCGGCGGCGCCCGCATGCAGGAGGGCATGGTCTCGTTGGTGCAGATGTCCAAGACCGCCGCCGCATTGGCCAAGTTTGACGACGCGGGCGGCCTGTATATTGTCATCGCTACCGATCCCACCACGGCCGGCGTGGCCGCCAGTTTCGCCAGCCTCGGTGACGTGATTCTGGCCGAGCCGGGGGCCATGATGGGCTTCGCCGGACCGCGGGTCATCAAAAACACCATCCGCGCCGAACTGCCCTCAGGTTTCCAGACCGCAGAGTTCATGCTCGAAAAAGGCTTCATTGATCGGATCGTGCCGCGCGCCGCCCTGGGCCGCGAAATCGCCCGCATCATCGACTACTGCGGCAAATAGCCTTACTCGTGCCGTAGCGCGTCGATGGGATGCAGGATCGCGGCTTTGAACGCCGGGATGATCCCGAAGACAATGCCCACGCCGGCCGAGAAACCCAGGGCCAACGCCACCGCCCATAACGGCACCGAAACCTTCACCATGTTCGGGTGCAGCGAGGCCACGTGCCCCAGGGCGTAGCCCAGCACGATGCCGATCGTCCCGCCCACCGTGGCCAGCACCGTCGCCTCGGTCAGAAACTGGAGCAGGATATCACGGCGGCGCGCCCCCACGCTCTTGCGCAGCCCGATCTCGCGCGTCCGCTCGGTCACCGAGACCAGCATCACGTTCATGATGCCGATGCCGCCTACCAGCAGCGAGATGCCCACGATGCCGCCCAAGGCACTGGTGGCGTAGGTCTTGACGTTGTTCATGAAGCTCAGGAACTGGTCCTGGGTTTCGATGGCGAAGTCGTTGGGTTGGCCCGGCTTGAGATCGTGGCGGTTGCGGAGAATGCAGGTCACCTCGGCCACGGCTTCGGGGACCGCCTTCTCGTCAGCGGCTTCGGTGAGAATGATGATGACGTCCTTGAGGTGCGGGTACATCTTCAAGGCGGTGGTGTGGGGAAAGAGCACGACGTTGTCCTGGCTCTCACCGGCGAAGCTGCCTTTCTTCTCGATCAGGCCGATCACCCGGAAGCGCTGCCCGTCGATCAGCACGTATTCGCCGACGACCGACTCGTCGCAGTGCAGCTTCTCGAGCAGGTCGCGTCCCAGGCAGCAGACCTGGGCGGCATGGTCGATGTCAATCGGGCTGAAGAAGCGGCCCACGTCGACGTAGAAGTTGCGGACGGCCTGGAAATCGTTCCCTACCCCGTACAAGCGGATGTTTTTAGTGTCCTCCCGCCCATATTCCATCGTGCATTGCGCGATGATCACCGGCGTAATGCGGCCGAGCTTGGTGCATTGCTCCGCCACGGCGTTGAGATCGTCCAGGGTGAGCGCAACATGGCCCATGCCCACCAGGTCCGCCCCGGCCGGTCTCTGCGGGAAAACCCACATCGTGTTGGTACCGATGCCTTTGAGAAAGTCGGTGACGTAGTTGCCGAAACCCTGGACCACCGAAACCACCGTAATGGTCGAGGTCACTGCGATGATGATCCCCAACACGGTGAGCACGGAGCGGACCTTGTTGCCCCAAATCTGCACCAGGGCGGTCGCCGAGTTCTCCAGCGCCGTCTCGACCGACTGGTAAACTCGCCGAAGAAGACGCCACGGTGCGCGCCACAGCCACCGCACTGCGGACAAGAGCGGATTTCGACGACCCGTGCTCATCGGCGACCTCCTGGGCGTAGCGTCCGGCATCCCCGCCGGCCGGCGGCCTGCGAGACGCAGGCCGCTACAGGACTGACCCCCGATAGCTGATAGCTACTCACGGCGTTCGTCCGACTCGATCAGTCCGTCACGCAGCCGGATGATCCGCGCACAGCGGCGGGCGATGTCCTGCTCGTGGGTGACAACGATGATGGTCTGGCCGTCGGCGCGCAGGGCGTCGAAGATATCCATGATCTCGTTTCCCGTGACGCTGTCCAAGTTGCCCGTCGGTTCGTCGGCCAGGATGATGTCCGGCTGCTGCGCCAGGGCGCGGGCGATGGCGACCCTTTGCTTCTCGCCACCCGAAAGTTGGTTGGGGTGATGGTGGGCCCGATCCCTCAGGCCGACCCGCTCCAGGGCCGCCAGGACCCGTTTACGACGGTGCGGGACGTGGGTGTAGGCCAGCGGCAGCTCGACGTTTTTCAGGGCCGTGGTGCGCGGCAGCAACTCGAAGGACTGAAAGACGAACCCGATCTGCCGACCGCGAATGCGGGCGAGCTTGGTTTGAGACAGCTTGGAGACGTCGGCGCCGCGCAGCCGGTAGGCGCCCGACGTGGGAATATCCAGACAACCGAGAATGTTCATCAGCGTACTTTTGCCGGACCCGCTAGCGCCCATGACGGCCACGTACTCGTTGGACCCAATCTCCAGCGAGACGCCCGCCAGGGCGTGCACCCGCTCGGGACCCACACGGTAGATTTTGGTGATGTCGCTCAGGCTGATAAGCGGTGCGCCGTCACCGTCGGGAGCGATCGCGGCGGCTGGGTGGCCCACTTCTTTAGAGGTGGGGGACCCGAATGGACCATCGTGCCCGCCTCCCACCCCTGCCTGCCCAGACAGGGCTGCCGCGATGGCCCCCTCATCGGCGTCACCCGACTGCTTGTGTGTCAGTATTGTGTCGCCGTCTTGCTTCATTGCGTCTCGGCCACTTCTTTGCCCTCGGTCTCGCGTTCGGATTTTTCCTTCGCGTCATTTGCGACCTGGGTTTCCCCGCCGCCCGGCTTCACGCCCTCTTGGGTCTCCTCCAATTTGACTTCCGTACCGTCCTTGAGCTGGTCAAGACTCCGGTATGGCCCGACGATCACCGTCTCCCCGGCGGCGAGACCTTCGAGAAGTTCCACGTGGGTCTCATCCGCTATGCCGATACGCACCAGGTGCGGCCGGGCGCGGCCCTCGTCTTTGGAAAAAACCACCGGCAGGTATTGGGCCCGGTTTTGGCGCTGTTCGAGGCCCAACTCGGCCTGGCGGCGGTCAAACTCTTCGACCAATTTCTCGGGCAGGTCCTTGCGCTTACGGTGCACCACCGCCTGGACCGGCACGGTGAGCACGTCGTCCTTCCGCGCCACCTGAATCTCGACGTTGGCCGTCATGCCCGGTTTGATGGCCGGATCGTCCGATTCAACCAAGACCAGCGTCTCGAAGGTGACCACGTCGCGGCCGGGCGGTCGGGTGCCCGAGGTCGAAACCCGCAAGACCCGGCCGGGAATCGCCCGCTGCGGATTGGAGGGCAGGAAGATATCCACCGGCTGATCGGTCTTGACCAGCGGCACGTCGGTTTCGTCCACCCGGGCCTTGACCTGCATCGGCGAAAGGTCCGTGACGGTCATGATCACCGTGCCGGGGTTGTTCATCGTCCCGGTGACGACCACCTCGCCCAGCTTGGCCTGGATCTTCGAGATCACCCCGTCGATCGGCGAAGTGATCACCGTTTTTTGAAGGTTCTCGCGCGCGCGACGCAACATCGCTTCCGCCTCTGCCAGTTGGTGCCGGCCTACCTCCACGGCGGCCTCTGACTTAATCAGCGCGGTGCGGTAGTCCGCCAATTCGTTGTCGCTGGTGGCATTCCGTTCCTGGAGTCGTTCCTGCCGGGCCCAGTCACGTTGGCACTTCTCGAGGTCGGCCTCCGCTTGGCGGATGACGGCACGCAGCCGCGCCACACTCGCCTCACCCGATTCGACCGTCGCCCCATACTCGTCGTCACTGAGCCGGCAGAGCAGTTGCCCGGCCTGGACCGTGTCGCCTTCAACAACGGGCATTTCCTCGATCTTGGCGGGAATCTCGGAGCTGATTTCCACCTGAAACACCGCCTCGATATCACCCGGTGCCTGCACCCTGCGCACGATCGACTGGTGCTGCGGTTGGGTCACCACGACGGACAGCGGATCGGCCGCCGCCACGTGCAGCAGCGATTTGCCCGATTCCCGCGTACGCAGCCGGTTCAGGCCGAATACTCCAGCGACCAGCACCACGACCAGCAGTAGTAGCAAGACCTTCTTCATGGCTCGCGCCGCCTTCATCCATTCGGCCAACCGGCCGGCAAGGGGACCATGCGTACCCCGGTAACGACCAACCCGAACAACACACAGATCATCACCGCCGCCCGCCGGGAAAGCTGGCCGGTCACTACCAGGCCCACGGCTACCAGTATCCAGAACCACGCACAAAACGGGTCGACGGCCGACAAGATCGTCTTAAGCGTCCGGTACCCCTCCGCGCCGGGCACGAACAGCCCGAGCGAAGTGTCCACTTCCATCGTGCGGTAGACCAGCATCATCGCCAGACGCAGTCCGTCCGCGAGCAAATCGACTACGGCGGAATAAACGCAGATGGCTATGAGCGTCGAGTAATCGGGCTTCTTTCCCACTAGCGCCACCACGGCGAACAACAACGCGGCGATTAGGGCTAACGATGCCACCCGAACCGCCGGACGCGCCAGGATGGTAGCGCCACGGGCAATCAGCTTGGTGAACTCGCCCGATTTGCGGATTTTCTCCATCCGCTCGGATAGCTCGGAACGGTTCAGCAAATCGCTCTGTTCGCGCTCCAGGTCCGCCAGGGCCTTCAGTGTCTTTCTCTCGACCTCCCGATCGATCAACCCGGTTTGCACCGTCGCCCAGCCGATCCAGGTGGTCAGCAGCACCAGCGCCCCGAGCGTCCACCCATAACGTGCGTTCTCGGCCACCCGGACAAACACACTCCCCGGAGCCACGAGCACCAGCGGGGCAATATGAAGCCCCAGCGCAGACGAAGAGTGGCTCGTCGGCCGGGCACCTACATTAGGTTGCGTGGCGAACATGATGGGCTCCAAGCCGCATTATACGGGTATTCGCTTCCCCATACCCCTTCTTAGCCGCCGCAGGACTTTTTCAGACGAGGCATGACAAGATTTGACAGACAATTAGCCGGCTGAATAGCGCCGCTGGACTCATTTCCCCGGGCCCTTCCCACGTTCTCCGGGCGCCTCATGGGTCATGGGCACAAACGCCACCGGGAGCAGGTTTTCGGTCGTGGTGGTCCCGTCCGGCTGCTTGGTCACCAGCAGCAGGTCCTGCCCGATACCGGTCGGACCGACCGGGATACACAGGCGCCCGCCGGGTCTGAGTTGCTTGATCAGCTCGGGCGGCACCGTCTCGGGCGCGCAGGTCACGATCACGGCGTCGAAAGGCGCATGCTCCGGCCAACCCGCGTAGCCGTCGCCTACTTTGGCCACGATGGTGTCATACCCGTGACGCCGAAACGTTTCCATTGCCAGGCGGGCGAGTGGCTCGACGATTTCAACGGTATAAACTTGCGCGGTGAGCTCCGAAAGTACGGCGGCCTGATAGCCCGACCCGGTGCCCACCTCCAGCACTTTGGCCCCGGGGGTGAGCTTCAAGGCTTCGGTCATGAAGGCGACGATGTAGGGCTGGGAAATCGTTTGCCCCTCTCCGATCGGCAGGGGACGGTCCTCGTAAGCGTCGGGCTGCACGGCGCGCGGCACGAACCAATGCCGGGGAACGTTCCGCATCGCCTCGAGCACGGCCTCATCGCGCACGCCGCGCCCCGCGATCTGCCACTCGACCATCTGCGCCCGTTCCGCCTTCCGCTCGTCGGTTCGCGGACGCTGGCGCCGCGCGCCGTCCTGCGGCTGGGTGGCCGCCGCCGGTTGGCTGCCGCTCGCTTTCTCGGCAGGCGGCGCACAGGCCGACCCGCTCGGAACCAAAACCATCCAAGTGACCATCCCTGCTACCCGAAAGCCGTGCTGTCGAACCGTCATGATGGATACCTCCCCATCGCGCGCACCCGGGCCGCCCTCGGGCATTATTTCAGCTCCCTGGCCCCCAGGGCAAGAGGGGGTGTGGCAAGAGGTTTTGGCGGATGGGGAGGGCGAGGCTCCTGCCGAGCCATGCTCCTCGGCTCGCCGGGAGGCTCGCCCTCCCTTGTTGCCAACATTGCTTGCCAGACCCGGCAAGAGGCTTTTCCATTGCTGACCAGGGAGGTCGGTGGTATAAGGCCGCCGGGTTAGGGATCGGCGTCTATCCCACCACACGGTAGATGTTCAAAAGGAGAAGGAGACGAACATGGGTGCGCCCCTCTGTCATTTCGAGTTCATGAGCGATGATCCGGCGAAGTGCAAAGCTTTCTATGCCGGCGTGTTCGGGTGGGAGTACGACGACCGCTCGATGACCGACTACACCCTGATCAAGACCGACAAGGAGCCCGGCGGCGGACTGATGCAGCGTCCGGCGGAAGCACCCAGCCCCGCGCTGAATGTCTATTTTGCCGTCGAGGACATCGACGCGACTCTGAAGAAGGCACAGCAGCGCGGCGGCCACATCGTCGTGCCGAAGACGCCCATCCCCAATGTCGGCGCCTTTGCGTTCTTCTCTGATCCCGAGGGAATCGTCGTCGGTATTTTCCAGGCATAACCGGGTTCACCGGTCGCGGTCGCCAGTCGGGTTCTACCCGACCTTTTGTTCCGGCGGGCAATGCCCGCTCTATGCGCCTCTGCTCTGAGCGTCGCTGCGGTCGCGGTGCTCCCGTGCCGATTACAGCTGGGTGAACCGCTTCTTGGCCTCGCCGACCAGATAGAACGAGCCGGTGATGCAGATGATGTCCTCGCGCGAGACGGCGGAGGCGGCGATGGCCATGGCTTCGTCCAGCGTCCGCCCCACCTGGGCCATTTTGCCGGAAAGCTCGGTATAGCGCGCCGCAACTTCGTCGGCATCCACCGCCCGGCGCGAGCCGGTCGAGGTGAAGACGATTTTGTCAGCCCCAAGCTGGAGCTGCTTCAACATGCCGTCGATGTCTTTGTCCTTGTGGCAGCCGAAGATGACCACCATCGAATCATAACGCACACTCTGTCCGATGGCGCGCATGAGGGCTTCAATGCTCGCCGCATTGTGGGCCCCATCTACCAGAATGCGGGGCTCGTCGCTGATTATCTCCATCCGCCCGACCATCCGGACGTTCGCCAGACCGGCGACGGCCTTCTGATCGTCGATGGTGAACCCGCGGCCCTTCAGTACGTCCAGCAACACCAGCGACAAGGCGCAATTGACCGTTTGGTGCTCGCCGGACAGCGGCACGTGCAGATGCTCGAAGCGGCTCTGCGGAGTCGTCAACGAGATTCGGTTGTGCGGCCCGATGTCGGGCGCAGACTCAAACCGATGACTGAAGGGCACGTCCTGACCGACGAAGTAGATCGGGGCCGAGCGCTCCTCGGCGACTTGCTGCAGCACCTTCTTCACCGAGGGGGCCTGCGGGGCACTGACCACCGGCACGCCCTTCTTAATGATGCCGGCTTTCTCACCCGCGATCAGTTCGAGGGTATTGCCCAACTGCGCGGCATGGTCGTAACTGATGCTCGTGATGCCGCACGCTGCCGGGGTCAGCACGTTGGTAGCGTCCAGCCTCCCGCCCATCCCGGTCTCGATTACGGCGATCTCCACCTTCGCTTGCGCGAAGTGCAAGAACGCCCCCGCGGTGAGGAGCTCAAAATACGTCGGCTCAACGCCCTTGATCGAGCGGGCCACCGGCGCAACTTGGCGGAAGATTTGCGTGAAGGCGGTCTCCGGGATGATCCGCCCGTCAACCCAAATCCGTTCGCAGATGGTGGACACGTGGGGCGATGTGTACAGTCCCACTTTATAACCAGTCCCGCGCAACATCTCGGCCACCATCGTAGCCGTACTGCCCTTGCCTTTGGTTCCGGCGATGTGGACGGACGCAAACTTGCGATGCGGGTTGCCCAAGGCCGCCAGCAGCCGATTCATACGCGCGAGGCTGAAGTTGTTGTTGGTGTAGGAAACCCGGCTATGGGTTTCGTAGTTCATGGCCGAATCAAGGAACCCAACGGCCGCGCGGAAATTTCGTATTTGGGCACCGGGTATTTTGGTAGCGGTGCCATTTCTCGGACTGTGACTAGTTTTCCCATTGGGTCGGGTTAGCGTAGACCGTGCCATGTTAAACCGTGCCGTCATGCGGCGGTTTGAGGAAAACCACGGATTCCGAAAACACCACAAAGGCGTCGTCACCGACCGGGGCCCGCGCTGCGCAACCTTTTTGAGGAAATAAGGTTATGCCCTAGAACCCTCCGGCTCCAGGCCCGGTCGCACGAGGCCTACGAACGATGGCCACACTGAGAATACGTCCGATACGCGAACGATGTTCGCACATCATGGTATTGTACAGGGAGGAGCGTTCTCGTCAACCTATTTGTCTGTCAGTTGTTATCGGTTAGTGACGCAACCCCGGATTCCCGCTCGCAGCCCCACCCCCAAGGATGGTAAACTGGCGGAGGCTAAGCCGTTTCGCGAAGTGGCTCTCGCGGGCCGATCTGACCCGGCCTTTCAGGCCCAAAGGCCCAAATGGAGAGGCGGACGCCGAGTGAAAACCTTTGACTACACCTTCGACGGACAGCGGTGCCGGGTAACCATCGGCGAGCGGGTACTGAGACGTGCGGCGGAGGTCATCTCGCGGGGTCAGGGCGGCGCGAAGGTGCTGGTCGTGAGCGACGCCAACGTGGCTCCGTTATATGCCGACAGCGTGGCCGAATCGCTGAATCAGGCCGGACTGGAGTGTCGGTTAGCGGTGGTTCCCGCGGGCGAGGGCAGTAAATCGCTGGAACAATTGGTGTTTCTCTATGGCGAACTCGCCGCGATGCGTCTGGGACGGGACGGTTTCCTGGTCGCGGTTGGGGGGGGGGTGGTCAGTGATCTGGCGGGGTTTGCGGCGGCGACCTGGTTGCGGGGCGTCGATTTCGTCATCTGTCCCACCACGCTGGAGGCGGCGGTCGATGCCTCCCTCGGGGGTAAAACCGCGATCAATCACGCCGCCGGCAAGAACCTCATCGGTGCGTTTCACCAGCCGGTGCACGTGGTCATAGATCCCCTCTGCCTCCGCACGCTGGCGCGGCGGGACCTCGTAGCCGGGCTGGCCGAGTCCATCAAGCACGCGCTCATCGCCGACGAGACTTTTGTGTCGTGGCATGAGACCCAGCGCGATGCCATTCTGGCCTGTCACCCGCCGACCCTTGAGGAACTGGTGGCGCGGAACGTGGCGATCAAGGCCGGCGTCGTCGCACAGGACGCCCGCGAGCGGACCGGGGTACGCGCCCAACTTAACTTCGGCCATACGCTGGGCCACGCGATCGAAGCCGCGTGCGGGTATGAGCTGCGTCACGGCGAGTGTGTGGCCTTGGGGATGGTCGGAGCAGCCCGGATTTCCCGTTCCCTCGGACTGTTGGGGCGGGAGGAGTGCGAACGGGTCGAGGCCCTGGTAGGGTCGTTCGGACTGCCGGTCCACTACGCCCAATTGCCGTCGTACGGAGTATTGGCCTCCTACATGGCCGGCGACAAGAAAGTGGCGGCCGCGCTGGCACGGTGGGTCTTGCTGTCCGGCATCGGCGACACGGTGATCCGCAGCGACGTCGGCGAGCCCTTGATTCAAGAAGCAATCGAATCGTTACGTTAAGGAAGCCCCAGGCGGGCTCGCCACCGTCGCCGGACGCCGGTCCGCTGCATGTGCCTCTCCTCGGACACGGGCGGCGGGACTCGTTTCGGCGGACGCTTCGTAACAGGTGTTTACGCCTATGCCATATCTTGAGCCGTCTCCTGCATGAGCAGCCACTGCAGCTCCTTTTCGAGCACCTGCGGATTGCGACAGACGTGGAACACCCATCGGCCGTGCTCTTGGGCGTTGTTCACGGCCGCGACCCAACGTCGGGCCGCATTGTGCTTGGCGCTCGTCTGGGCCTCCTCGAAGCCCTTCACCTCGAGCACGACGATCAGGTCGTTGGTGAGCCGCACGATGAAGTCGGGCTCGTAGGTGTGGTCGACGCCCTGAAACTCGTACGGGATCATCAGCCCGAGGTGGTCGTTGCGGGCGTAACGCTCGACTGCCGCCGAGCTTTCGAGGTGGAACGCGGCGCAAGCCTCCCACGTCCGCGTGTCGAGCACGACCTGGTTGATGTGGCTCTTTTGCGTGCCGTGGCATGGGCGCTTGGTCGTGAAATCCACGTCGGCCGTGGTGCCGAACGGCTTGTAGCGGTTGAGCACCGGAAGCAGCGGCGTTTCGCCCTCCGCTTCGTCCGGAGCGATCGCGTCGCAGAGATAACCGACCATGCGCATTACGTACTTCTCGAGGCCAAGCTCGCGCGGATCGACCTCGCAGAAGTCGACCTTCCGCCGCACGTACTCATCGACGAAGCGGTACACCTGTGGGAAGAGCTGGTGCCGCGACCGCAGGTGCCAGACGCGCGTCTTCGCGTCCGAACGACCGCCCCGTTCGCCAACCAGGTGGGCGATGACGAGCTGGGCGATCTGGAATTCGATCGCCTGAAGGTGCGTCGCGCGGTAGTACTCCTCACGGTCCTGTTCGACGAACCCGAACGGCGCCGCTTGGGAAGGCGTGCCCTCCTGATACCCGACGGTCGGCAAAAGGAACGTCGCCGTGGGCTCCCGGTTCGGCTCGATCACAAGCGGGTCCATCACGTTAATGTCGCACTTGATGAGGTTCTGCTTCAAGGCAAACGCATAGCCTTCGACGATAGGAAACCGCATCTCCAAGTGCATCCGCTCAGGCATCGCCCGTACGTGGTTCTTCGGCTTGTCGTCAGGCTCCGGCTTGTTCACCGGGCGCCCCTTGAACGGGATAACCGTGAACGGGATGCCGTAGACGTCGACATACTCCTCAGTGAGCAAGCCGGTCGCCTGATCCGGCGTGTAGTCCCTGCGTCGCAGCCCGCGGCCGACGACCTGCTCGCACAAAAGCTGGCTCCCGAAGGCGCGGACGCCGAGCACGTGCGTGACGTTGTTCGCGTC
Source organism: Planctomycetota bacterium (assembly GCA_043803085.1). Lineage (GTDB taxonomy): Bacteria > Planctomycetota > Phycisphaerae > UBA1845 > UBA1845 > JAAEQG01. Next base: position 466 of record JAZDKM010000105.1, on the reverse strand, counting down.
CCAGCCCTCAGTCAGCATAGCCACCGACACGACGCACCGAACGCGCTCGCCGGGTTCGCCGCGCTTACCCACGGTCGCCACGATCTTGCGCAGCTCCTCGGCCAGATCCCTCTTCGACTTGTTGGCATCCTCGCTTTCCGCCTTGGCGAGCAGGTCGGAGTCGATTCGGATCGTGTGTTTCACGCCCGGTGAATTGGCGAAGTATTCGGGAAAAATCACACCATGCCCGTAGGAGACCTTTGATTTCGCCTTGCGGGTGGCACGGGCATCCTGCCCGTGATTCACGGCCTGGAAGGCCGTGCCACGCTCGTCGTCGCCGTTCGCCTCGGACTCGATCTCGGCCAGGTCCGCCTCCGTCGCCACTTCGACCGCCTCCTCGCCGCTGATCTTGCGGTAGAAGATTTCCGCGATATCCACGTTGTCACAGACGATGATCAGCACCGGGGGCACCTGCACCTGTCCAGGT
>JAZDKM010000104.1:0-11926 GCA_043803085.1 Planctomycetota bacterium | reverse complement strand
GATGCGGGCCACCTCGATGGTGTTCGCCGCCCGGAACCGTGCCCGACTCTCGCCTGGACCAACCTTAACGCCGACGTCGGGACCCAAGAGCGTGTCGAAGGCATCCTCGTCGGTGACGTCGTCACCCAGGAACAGAACGGCTGTAGCCCCCAGGCGCCGTCGAATCCGCCGCAGCGCCGTGCCTTTGTTCGTCTCGACCACGCTCAACTCGATGACCTTCTTGCCGTGTCGCACGTGTACTCCAGGCCAAGTCGCGGGGCCGCGGAGAATCGCATCAACGGCAGCACGGGCGATTCGTTCGTCCGCGTTGCGATAGTGCAAAGCCAGCGACGCCGGTTTCTCCTCCACCAGGAATCCCGGCGATGATGCTGCACCGCTCGCAAGCTCATTCCTGAGCCGCTCTAGCAGGCTGCGCGCCTCGGCGGACAGGGGCGTGGCGAAGCCGGCCTCGAACTCGCTTCCGTGACTGCCGACCAGGTGGACCTCGTCCACCTCGCGTGTACGCGACGCCAGATCGCTCAAGGCGCGTCCCGAGATAAGCGCCACGTGCGTCTGCGGCATCCGCGCGAGCGCCTTGAGCGCAACGATCGTTTCCCGGTCGGCCTCCGCGGCTGCGGGATGGGACACGAGCGGAGCGATCGTTCCGTCATAATCGCTGGCCACCAGCAAAACCGGCGAGCGGGCCAACTCGTCCAGTCGGCTCGGAAGTTCGCTCATCGCCGCAACTCCCCGAGGTAATCTTCAGCCCAAACAAACACGTTGTGTCGTCGCACAATGGTTCGCAGGATCACCATGCGCCGCCGGGCTTCCGCGCGGGACAAGGTCAAGGCCTTCTCGAAGGTGCTCACCATGCCATCGGTGTCACGGGGATTCACCAACAGCGCCCGACGGAGCTCGAAGGCCGCACCGGTGAACTCGCTGAGCACCAAGACCCCGGAGTTGTCCGTCCGGGTGGCCACGTACTCCTTGGCAACCAGGTTCATGCCGTCGCGGAGCGGCGTGACCAGCATCACGTCCGCTGCCCGATAGTATGGTACCAGTTCCTCGCGGGGGAAGGAGCGGCGGAAGTAATGCACCGCGACGCGCCCCGGGACACTGTATTCGCCGTTGATCCGCCCCACGGCCTGCTCGATGCGCAAACGCATTTCGGCATAATCCCGGACCGACTCACGGGAGGGGACGGCTATCTGGATCAGAACGCAGTCATTGACTGTGACCCGCCGGCTGCGAAGCAGCTCCTCGAACGCTTCGAGTCGAGCGACGATGCCCTTCGTGTAATCGAGGCGGTCGATGGCCAGCATGATCTTGCGCGATGTTCCGATGCACTGCCGCAATTCCGCCGTGCGGCGGGCCACCGTGGCGCTCCGCGCCGCGCTCTCGAACCATTTGAAATCGACCGAGATCGGAAACGCGCCTACGCGGACCTCGCGATTCTGATAGTCCAGGACGGCATCCGTCCCCTCGGCGCTGGTGTATCGGCGGGCCAACCGCGAGAAATTCTGCGCGGCGGCCTGCGTTTGAAAGCCGAGCACGTCGGCTCCTAACAGCCCTTGCAGGAGCTGTGTACGCCACGGCAGCCAGGCGAACAATTCCTCCGGGGGAAACGGGATATGCAGGAAGAAGCCGATCCGTACATCGGGCCGGAGTTGGCGCAACATGGAGGGGACCAGCAGTAGATGGTAGTCGTGCACCCACACGAGGTCACCCGAATGAGCCAGCGCCGCCGCCGCGCGCGCAAAACGCCGGTTCACGTCGAGGTAAGGCCGCCACCACTGCCGACGGAACTCCGGCGTGCGGATGGCGTCGTGGAACAGCGGCCAGAGCGTGGCGTTGGAGAAGCCATGGTAGAAGCATTCTACTTCCTTAGCGCTCAGGGCGATCGGCTTGATGCGGACGCGGTCGTGGATGAAGGGCCGCGGAGCCGGGCCCGCGACGCCGGTCCAGCCCACCCAGATCCCACCATGGGCCTTGAGAATCGGGTCCATGGCCGTCACGAGTCCGCCGGCGGTCGGTTCCCACACCAATCTGCCGCCGCGGCGGGCACGGCGTACGGGCAGACGATTGGCGACGATCAGCAACCGACCCGAGAATCTCGCCTTTGGCAAACTCATGGAACGGAAAGCCTCTCGCCGCACTCCTTCAGAACCGGCACCGCTCAACGGTGTCCGGTCAGAAGGTGATTCCCGAGCACGTTCGCCGTAACCCACACGGCAGCAGTCACGAGCAGCAGGATCGCGGTGTACCGCTTGCACTGCTCCACCGTGGCCGGTTCGCCTGTGAGCGTCGTTGCCGTCCCGGACCGCTGTTCCACCCAGCGCCCCAGAATCATCAAGCCCACGACCACGCCGAAGGCTGCGTCGAGACCCGTAAACCAGCCGCCCCCGCGGGTCACAATTCCCGCCGTGATTAACAGCAGTGCGAAAGGCCCGAGGATGACCCACGTCAGTCGGCCCCCGAGCACGGTGAAGCTATTGATTTCGCCGGCCTTCTTCTCCTCTGTCGATCCAAGGTTCGTTTTCATGGCGGCCCCCTCCCGTGATCCGACCCGATCGTGCCGGAGACGGACAAGTGGCGCTCCAAGCCACCTCCCTCGCAAATGGTGGCACGAACTGGATTAAGAACACGGATGAGAAGCTACACAGATGGCGGCCCGACCATCCGAAATGCCTGCGAGTGCACGCGCGACTCGCACCCTTGATCGAGTTTGTCGTTTTGATTTTAGCGCGCATGCCCCCACCTGTCAACGCTATTTCGAAAGTAGGGTGCGTCCCTTGACGCACCATTCAAATGTGACCCTGCGATTGGTGCGTCCGAGACGCACCCTACGATCGGGCTGAACAAGTAGTTCTTTCGTTCTTTCGTGTTTTCGTGATATCTTTTCTTCCCATTGGTGCTTTCGTGATGAAATCACGGCCGCATCTTCTGCGGCACGGTCAGGGCGATGGCCCGGCGCACCTTGGTGCCCGACTCGGTCTCCACGGTCACCGTGACGGTGTATTCCCCAGTCTTGGCGTAGGTATGCACGGGCGTCGCTACGGGAGAGGTCTCGCCGTCGCCGAACTCCCATCGGTAGGACCGAGGCTCGAACGATGCGTACGTCTTGAACTGGGCCGACAGGGGGTCGCCGGCGTCGGCCGCAAGCGCTCGGATACGCAGCCACGGCACCTTGCGGATGACCCGCGCGAAGAACTGGTAGGCCAGGGTCGGATGGCCCGCGTGAGGGCCGCCGGTCTCCTCCGGCGTGACCGCCGCGTGGTGCTCACGCAGCCAGCGCACGCAGTCCTTCCCCTGCGTGCCCGTGAGGACGTCCACCGAACCATAGAGCACATACACCGGTTGAAAGGGATCGATACGCTCCGCCAGGTCATTGAGATAGGCCGCGTTGAAGTTGCCTTGCAGCACCGCCAAGGCCCGGAACACCTCCGGGTTGCGCAACCCGGTATACAACACCGCGTAATTCCCCGCCGACCAACCCGCCAGGAACACGCGGTCGCGCGCAATGTTGTGGCCCCCCTCCACGTGACGCACGGTCGCCAGGATCGTCTCCTCGTCGTCCCGTTGCCGCTTGATCTGCCGCCCTGCCGGCGGCGGGAAATCGCCTCTCGTCCCTTTCAGCGTAGGAGCCGCCACCACAAACCCTTTCTCCTCCGCCAGCTTCACCCAGTCCTGAATCTGCCGCAGCGGATAGTCCCACGGCCGCGTGCCGTGGCAGACGATGACCAGCGGCCACGACTGGTCGGGATCATAGGCCGACGGCCTATAGATCAGATACTCTCCGCCGCGGTCCGGCTCGGTCACGGCCTGGATCGGGTTGGGCACCCTGGGGTCGCGGTACTGCGGACAGCCGGCCACTCCCGTCAGCAGCAGGCCGCAGAAGCTAAAACGAACGGCGCTGGTCATCTTAGGGGTTCACCACCATCAGGTGTCAGTGAATACGGCGGCATTATAACGCCCGGCGTCTCCCGGGCCACCGCACGTCCCCCGGACCCCGGGGCTAATCGCCCGCTCACTCTCGCTGGTCGTTCCTTGGATCAAACGCCAATTATTTACTACAGGGATTCCTCGCGCCCGCTTTGTGGGTCGCCTGGCCAAGCCTGTCGAAGGCGGGCGCGGCCATGTGAAATCATTCGATTTCGTAGAGTCCGCGCGCACCCGCGAGGACGGCGGTGCCCTAAGGTACGGAAACGCGATGCACGCGTGTGCGAAATTTCCAAACGAACCCATTTTCCATTTGGCCTCTGCGCCTCTACGTTCCGGTCCCGAGGATGGGGAATTTCCAAACGAACCCATTCTAGCGGGTTTGGGCACGATTCCGCCATAAGCGCAACCTAGTATTAATAAACAAGTTATGGAGCAAAACATGGTCATGCCGGCGGAGCACGACGATACCGAACGAGCCCATTCTCTTTACGCCTCTTGCAGCTTCTGGCACCTGAAAACAGAGCGCCCCAATACCGAACGAACCCATTTTTGCCCTTTGAATCCTTGATGCGGAATTCTAAACCTCGGGCTCGCCCCCCACAGGCGCAGGGGCCTCCCAAAGGGCTTTCGCGGCGTCGCCTCGGAAAGTGGAATCCGCACCGCTCATAGGGCGGATTAAAGGTGATTCTGTCGAAGTGATCCACTGATTGAGAAAGGGCATGGTCATGAAACCTCGAATGTTGTGGTGTGGAATTGTGTGCGCGAGCGCCGTGGAGTCCAGGTCTCCGAATCCTGGAAACCGGTCAAGACTTGATGAGCAGGGCGCCTTCCGACGCGCGTTTGCCCTACCCTAGCCGGTGCGTTATTGTGGAAGCCGGAGTGCCCGACCGTGTAGCGCGTAGAGTGGCCGGGCGAAACGGCGAATCACGAAACGTTTATCAGGACTGGACGCATGGCGGAACGCAAGTACGTCACGATCGTGTCGGGTCTCCCCCGCTCGGGGACCTCCATGATGATGCGGATGATCACGGAAGGCGGGCTCCCGGCCCTGGTCGACAACCTGCGCGCGGCCGACGAAGACAACCCCAAGGGTTACTTCGAGTTTGAGCCGGTGAAGAAGACCAAGAAGGACGCCTCATGGGTCAAAGACGGCGTCGGCAAAGTCGTCAAAATGGTGCACCTGATCCTGCTCGACATGCCCCTGGAATACGAATACCGCGTCGTGTTCATGCGCCGCAACCTCCATGAAGTCCTTAAGTCGCAGGACAAGATGCTCGTACGTTCCGGCAAGAACACCGACGACATGCCCAAGGAGCGCCTCATGGAAATCTACCGGGTGCAGATCCACAAGGTCCAGCATCACATGAAGCAGCACCCGGACCGCTTCAAGTTCATCGAGGTCGACTACAACGAGACGATGAAAAACCCCGCACCGTCCGCCGAGAGAATCAGCGCCTTCCTCGACGGCCTCGATCCCGACAAAATGTGCGCCCTGGTGGACCCGACACTATACCGTAATCGCGCGGCCACCTGAGACGGAGGGCGCGTTCAGCCGACCGCCTCGAACCGATCGCCCGCCGTGACGTGGCGGCCGTTGATGAACGCCGGCCAGGTCATCAACCGCCCCGACTCGGGCTGAATCTCCAACAACTCCAGGAAACCGTCCGCGGCGGCGACGTAAAGCCGCGGGTCGAGCAGGCCCGGGGTGGTGGGAGGGCCGCCCGCCTCGGCGACGCGGGCTCGCGCCAGGGTCACGCGCTCGCGTCGGCCGCTGGCCGCGGACATGAAAACGCAGGTCGCCCCGGGCCAATCCCAGAGCCCGCAAACCCGGTTAGCCAGTACCCGCGCCTGCTGGGCGAAGTCGAGGTGACCGTGCTGCTTGGTCAGCTTCGGAGCTTTGGAGGCCTGTTCTTCGGCCTGAGGTTGGCCGGGAGGGATTTGCCCGCCGGCATGGAGCTCGAGCGCCGCCTGGACCGCATCGGGACCGATTTGGGCGAGGCGATCGTGGAGTTCGGCCGCTGTCTCTTCGGGTTTGATAAGGGTCCAGCGGGTGGTAAGGATCGGTCCGGCATCCATACGGTTCGAGAGGCGAAAGACGGTGACGCCGGTGCGTTCCTCGCCGGTGAGAATGGCCCACTGCACCGGGGCGGCGCCTCGAAACTTGGGCAGCAGGGAAGCGTGCAGATTCACACAACCGAGCGGAAAGACCGCCAGCAGTTCGGCACCCAGCTTCTGTCCGAACGCGATCACGAGACCCAACGCCGCGGCGTAGCCCTGGAGGTGCGCGACGACGGCCAGATCGTTCACATCTTGAGCCTCGATGACCTCCAGGCCAAGCTTCAGCGCCCACTGGCTGACGGGGGTCGGGGTGGGTTTGCGTCCACGCCCGCTACCGCGCTCCGGCTGGGTCACGACGCACACGACCTCATGCCGCCCCGACCCGTGCAGCGAACGGAGGGTGGGGACGGCAAACGCCCCGGATGCGAGGAGGATCAGCTTCATCGACGGGCAACCTGCTTCTTCTTCCGCGCCCGGTATTCCTCACCGAGCTGTTTCAGAATACGCCGGTTAGCCAGTTCGGCGGAGGTGGGCATGCTGTCGACGATCAGACGCCCCTCGAGGTGGTCGTTTTCGTGCTGCCAGACGCGGGCTTCCAGGTCAACGCCGGCCACGCAAAACCGCTTACCGAAAGCATCGCAGGCCGTCAGCGTTGCGGACTGGGCCCGCCGCATCGGGACGGTGACCTCGGGCAGAGAGAGGCACCCTTCGTCGGCCTCGACGCTACCCGCCAAGTCGGTCAGTTGCGGGTTCACGCAGATCCGGTCCTGGACCGGATCGTCGGTCGGGTTGCACACGAACAGACGGATGGGGAGGCCGACCTGCGGAGCCGCCAGCCCCACCCCCTTGCCCTCACGCATGAGTTCGAGCATGCGCTCCGCCAGGGCTTGCAGCGGCGGCCCGAATTCCAGGACAGGCCGGCAATGCTCCCGGAGCACCGGATCGGGATAGCAAACCACACGCAATTCAGCAAAGTCCGTGGATAACCACACCGCTCAGAACTCCGTAATCGTGCCGCCGCAGCACAGGGGGGGGGCCACGGCGGGCCCGTCCAGCTTGACACCCCTTGCCCCTCGGATAGTATTGCCTGGTTTGGTATTGTAAAGTGTTGATCTTAGGGAAGTAACGTTCGTGCGAGCCTCAGGGGAGCTTATCAAGCGCACCGCGGCATGATCCGCCCCAGCCGAAGACCCACAAGGGGCGCGCACGCGAACATCGCACTCCAGAACCGCGCAGGCTATGATCAAAGGAACCAAACAAGAGGCGCCTGAGCAACCGTTGGACGCCAACGCTCGGCACGCCAGCGATGAGGCGCACGTCGCCAAAGCCCGCAAGTGGTTCGCGCGTGCCCGGCAGCTCGCCGACACCCGCAACTACGACTACGCCATCAAGTGCTTCATCGACGGGCTGGCCCTCTGGCCGGAGGCGGTCGAGGAGGCCCACGTTCCCCTGCGCGGCACGGCCATGGCCCGCCACCAGGGGGGCGGCAAGAAACCCGGCATGATGGACAGCGTCAAGTACTCGATGACGCACAAGGACCCGGTCAAGGCCATGCTCAATGCGGAATGGCTCCTCTCCCACGATCCGACGAACGTTAATTACCTGGAGGGGCTGTTCAAGAACGCCAACAAAGCGCGTTGCGACGACACGCTGATGTGGATCGGGCCCCTCTATCGTGAAGCCGCGGAGACGGACAAGAAGCCCCACCCCAAGCGTTTCACGCTCATGAAGGAGGTTTACGAGGAGTTGGGCGACCGCTGCCAGGCACGTGGCGAACCCAAGCTCGCCCTCGAAGCGTACGAGCGGGCGCTGGAGGCGCTGACGATCCAGAAGCGGCTCGAGCCCCGCAACACCGAGCTCTCCAATGAAATCCGCGATCTCTCCACCAAGCTTACCATCCTCAAAGGCAATTACATTGACGGTGATTCCTTCAAAGGCAGCCTCGCTGATGGGGAGCACCAGAAGGAAATGCACGACCGCGAACGCATGGTGCACACGCAGGAGCAGTTTGATGCGCTGCGCGTGACCGCCGAGGCCGATTGGCAAAACCATCCCGACGCACCGGTTAAGCTCATTGCCCTGGTGGACTTGCTCTGCCGGCCGGAGGATCCCCGGTGCGAGCAGCAAGCCGTCGACCTGCTCGAAGCCGAGTACGCCAAGCGTTCGGACTATCGGCTGAAATATCGGGCCGACGACATCCGGATGAAGCAATTACACCGGGCGGAACGGCAGGCCCGGGAAGCAGGTGACGCCGAGGCGCTCCGCGAGGCCAAGATCGAGCGTCTGGGTTTCGAGATCCCGGTGTTCGCCGAACGCGCAGAGCACTATCCGACGGACCTGCGGATCAAGTTCGAGTACGCCGTGCGGCTGTTCAACGCGCAGCGGTTTGACGAGGCCATCCCCATTCTCCAGGCCGCCCGGACCGACCCCAAGAACAAGGTCCGCTGTACGCTGTACATCGGGCGGGCGTTTTACCTGAAGAAGCTCTATTCCCACGCGGTGACGATCCTCCGCGAGGGCGAGGCGCTCTGCGAGATTCCCGACGACGAAACTGCCAAGGAGATGACGTATTGGCTGGCCCGCGCCCTGGAAGCGGCTGAGGAAAAACAGGAAGCCCAAAAGGCTTACGGGAAATTGTTGCAACTGGACTACAACTACCGCGACGTTCGTGATAGAATCGAGCGTTTCAGGGACCAGGCGTAACCGGCAGGGTGGGGTGAAACTGACGTTCCGAGGAGATGCAGAGTGGCTCACGGCTTATCGAGCAACAAACGTGTTCGGCAGAATGAGGTTAGACGCGTCCGCAACCACGCGCGCAAGCAGCGACTCAAGACGGAGGTGCGCAAACTCCAGGATGCCGTGCACGACGGCAACGTGGAACAGGCCAAAGCGGTTTTCTTGTCCGTGTCCAGACTGCTGGACCGGACGGCCGCCAAGGGGACGGTCCACAAGAGTACCGCCGCGCGACGAAAGTCCCGGCTGGCCAAGCGGGTCAACAAGCTGACCGCGACGGCGCCGGCCTAGAGCGACCGCGGGCGGTGCCCCGACCGCCGGAACCCATCCGCGGGTGAGGTCCCGGAATGCCTCGGGATATCGCCCGTTTTTTCATGCGCTGGGACAGCAGGAGGGCGATGATGGAGTTGCCGGGCGCGGAAACCTTCGTGTCACGCGGCGGGCACAAGTTGGCCGCCGCCCTGGCCGCTTTTCGCATCGATCCCCGGGGCCGCATCTGCGCGGACCTGGGCAGTCACGTCGGTGGGTTCGTGGACTGCCTGCTCCAGCGGGGCGCGGTCTTGGTGTACGCGGTAGACACCTGCTATGGCACGCTGGCCTGGAAGCTGCGGCGCGACCCTCGGGTAGTCGTCTATGAACGGACCAACGCCCTGCACTTTGTGCCGCCGCGGCCGGTGGAGCTGGTCACTATTGACGTGGGCTGGACGAAACAGCGGCTCATCCTGGAGAGCGCCCGGAAGATGCTTCAGCCGGATGGGGCGATCATCACGCTGATAAAACCGCACTACGAGGCCCCTGCCGATCGGCTGGTCAAGGGGATCCTGCCGGACGTGTGGTTTGGGCCCACGGTCCAGGAGGTGCTAAACTCCGTCTCCGCGTTGGGACTGCGCATCGTGGACACGGTGGAAAGTCCCATACGCGGGCATGCCGGGAACCGCGAGTTGTTGGCCCATCTTGTCCCGGCATGAGAGCCCCTGGGTCTCCCGATGCACGACTAGACGCTAGAGCGGCTCGATTTCCCCTTCGCCGCCGTTCGATGACTTTCCTGAGAGAGCCTTCAATCCAGTTCGACCGGGGTGACTGGCACTCGATTGAACGGGCGTCGCAAGCCCTCCACGAGGTAGGCTGCCGTCCATCTATCCAAGTCTCGCATTGACAAATGTTTATGCGCCAGACGCCCGGAGAGGGACGGTCGGTTGAGTCGCTGTCGGCCGCGTTGCCTGAGCGCCCATCCTGGGGAATCACGAACCCCTGTTCGGAAAACGTGGGAAATCCGTGTACGTAACTTGCATTACATAGAAATGTGATGTATAATACATAGAGACCTGAGGTACGGAGTTGCCACTCATGGGCATCGATGTCGATTGGCTGCGCGGTAGTCTGCAAACTATTCTGCTGCAAGTGATTGCGCCCCTGCCGACCTACGGCTACGAGATCTGCAAGCGGTTACGGCAGCGCAGCTCGGGGGTTCTCGAACTGAACGAGGGCAGCCTCTACCCCGCGCTGCACAAACTCGAGCATGCCAATCTGCTCAGCAGCCGTTGGGAGCTCGCGGCCGACGGTCGCCGCAGGAAGTACTATGCGATCACGCCCGGTGGGCTCGAGCAGCTCCAGCAGAAGCGCGAACAGTGGCGGGAGTTCCGCACGGTCATGGAGGGTCTGTTGGGGGAGGGCGATGTCCAGCCGGCATGAACACGGCGATCCGCTCGCGGGGGTTTGGCCCGCCGCGACCCCGCCCTCGCGCGACGACATCCGCGACGAGCTCGCGGACCACTTGGCGTGCAGTGCCACCGAGTTCGCTGCCAAGGGGTTGGGTCCCGAACAGGCCGACCAACGAGCCCGGGCGGAGTTCGGTGACGTTGAGGTGGTGGCCCGGCAGCTCTACTGGCTCCATTATGGGAGGAGGATCATGGTCCAGCGATTCATAGTCGGAGGGCTCGCGGGTGTTTGCGCCGTGCTGGCGATCGTGCTCTTCATCACCTATCGCCAATCGTCAGAGACGGCCGGCGCCGTCGCGAACCTGCAAACGACGCTCGAACGGATGGACCCGGTTGATGTCCCGTTACGCATCGTCCTGAGGGGCGCGGACGGGACGCCGCTGGCCGGGCGGGAAGTCTACGTCTGGTCGCGGCGGATCGAGGAGCCGCCTTTTGTGCTGCCCAACAACGAGTCGATGATGTGGAACTCGCCAAAGACGCGCGAGCTACGGGTTCAGGTGACGCTGCCGGCGGGGTATGAGCTGCTCGTGACGGATGGGGACGGCGCGGTCAACCTTGGCCGGCGCTCCGCAGGGGTCTATACCGCGACCGTGAACCTCGAGCCGGAACTGCTCGCGGTCCGCAGGTACGTAGACAAGCAGATGCTCCAAATGCTACAAATGATGAAGGACGAAAACCGCGTGCTGCCCTCGGCCTGGATCGGGTTCGCGCAGCACACATTCGATCTGCAACTGGGGCGCGGGCCGGTCGAGGTGTCGCTGCGGCTGCCCGTGCTGGATCGCACGGCAGTGCGGCTGCTGGCGGCATCCGGGACCGACCCGGTTTCCGGCATATGGATGCCCCTGGTGGATACCGCGTGGGCACGCCTGGGGACCGGCCCGATTCCCGGTAGGCAATTCCTGTGGCTGGCCATTCGGGGCGGAGGCGACAGCGTGACGACCTGGCTGCGCGGGTTCGAGAAGGTACCGACCTTTGTGGAAGGTGTGGCGCAGCTCGAGCTGCCGCTGCCGGCACAAGCGACGCTGTATGCGGGATATGAGATACGGGGCGAAGGCCGTGGCAGCGTTCCAGCGGTGGTCCAGGTTGATCTACCGACGCCTGCGGCGGGGGAGCCTCCGGAGATTCGGCTGACCGCCCCGCCGACCGGTCCTCAATAGCTTACTGAGCGATGGTCCGTGGGCTTGCGGGGACATCCGCCGACCGTGCGGAGACACTAGCCAAGTTCGTGTCCGCGTATGTCCCCGCGATGTCCCTGCAGGACCCCGCAACGACACTGCTGTCTGTCTGTTCCGGGCCTTGGGGCTGCTTCCCCACCTGGCAGCCCGTGGTGAACATGGCCAAGAGCGGTGTGGCACGGGCATCTTGCCCGTGGAAACACAGGCTGGAAGCCTGTGCCACAACTTCTGCCACGGGCTGTTAGCCGTCGCTCGTAGGTTGCCTCGCGCGGAGTTGGCGGATCAGGCGTACCGCGGCCGAGACCTCCTCCCCGGCGCAGT
>JAZDKM010000103.1:0-2645 GCA_043803085.1 Planctomycetota bacterium | reverse complement strand
GCGTCCCGGACCGTGTCGAGCAAGCGTCCCCCGTGAATGTCGCCGGGGCGGGCCACGAACAAGACCCTCTGATCGGGATGGTTCTGGAAGAACTCGTCCAACACGGCGGGGATGGTACTGAGCGTAAAAGGCCCCATGCCTTCGACTTGGTGCCAAGGCGCCGTGGGCGGGTCATAAACGACCCGCTTCTCCCAGGCGTGGAACTCCGCCGGCTCGATCCGCAGAAACACCAGTACATAGATGTACGGAAAATCACTCATCCATAAACGATCGGGCGCGTAGTCTTTATGGTCGGAGATGAAAACGCGGTCGTAATTTCGCCAGCACTCGCGTATTGACAGCAGGGCCTGCTCCAGGTCGGCCTGCCACAAGTTCAACAAGCGAGCGTTGGAACTGAAGTGGCGGTGGTACCGGCCCAAGGACCAAGTGGCATTCCCGGCGATGCAGGCGACCAGGATGACGACCATCAGCGGCCCTGCCCATGACCTGCGTTCCGACCATGAGACCCATGCACCGACACCCAACGCCGCCACCCACTGGAACGATCCCAGCCCGCAGGCGGCCCGGAGAATGTGGGGGGCGTCTTTCGTCGCGGCCGACGCGATCGGGTGCAACAGCAGCCACGCCAGGAGCACGCCGTAGATGCGGTTCCGTTTACGCTGGGTCCACAGCACCACCAGCCCGGTGAGGAGCAACGGCAGCATGTACCAGTTCAGTTGGCCGACACCGGGGGTCCTGGCGAGCACGGAGTCCGGCCCCTGTAAGAAAAGCCACTTGGGCCCGAAGTGTGCGGCCCAGTTCCAGGCGCATTGCCCCAGCGCAACAGCCGGTGATAGACCCTGGTGAAACAACGACACGTCTTGCGCCCGGGCGTTCACCGTTTCCCACTGGGTCAGTGTCAGCCGAACCATCGGGGCGCTTACGACCACGCCGACGAGGGCACCGACAACCAGAGCCCGTCGATTCTCTTGTCGCCGCAGGACCTCGGACCACACCGGGCGATAAACCAGCGCGCCCGCCACGAGCATCGCAGGTACAAAGAGTTTCAACGAAGCGTAGATATAGGGAGCGCCCCCAAGCATGAGTCCGAAGGCCGCCATCCACGGCCAGCGCAAGTGCACCGGCTTTCCGGGGTCGGCCGGCTGCCCCTGGAGGGGCCAACCGGCCAGGGAGAGAACCAGCAAGACCAGAACGGGAAACAGCGGGGTGAGACTGCACTCCGCTCCGAAACGACTGAGTTGGACGTGCCAGGGAGAAAACAGCAGCAGGAGCGCCGCGACAAGGGCAACCCGCCGACCGCACGTCCGCCGCACCAACCCATACAAACCTGCGATGGTCACTATCCCGCACAGCGCCGCCGGTAACCGCGTGGCCGTCACCAGGTGGTCAGGGCCGAGCAGGGCCACGAAGGGAACAACTAGATAGGTGTACGAGGCGGGGCGATGGTCCGCGCGCCCGAACGCTTCCAGGAGGATCGGCCACGATTGGCCCCAGCGGTCTTTCCCCGTCTGAAGGATCGAGTAGGCGTCGTACCCGTTACTGAGCTCGTCGGGGAGGACTCCCGCGGGAAGACGATCCAGACCGATCAGGCGTGTCGCGCTCGCCAGACCCAGCAGGGCCACAACGCATACCACTTCCTTTCGATCGGCGACCTGCACGGGTGCAATTCTACAGACGCCCGGCGGCGACCGCACTTGCGGTGGCGGTCCGGCCATGTCCTCGCCCCGGGGGGGGGCTTGCATTGCGATCGCAGACACGGTAATTAGTTAGCGATCGTTCGCTAATTAACCGCTCGGTGTCGTCGGCAAGGTACGGAGTGGAATCATGGCGCGACCGATCCGGTTCAAAAACACCATCTACGAGTCGGCGGTGAAGCTTTTCGGCGAGAAAGGCCTGAGCCAGACCGGCATTCGGGACATTGCCAAGGCCGCGGGTGTCAGCGAGGCGGCACTCTACCGTCACTGGAAGGGCAAACGCGAACTGGCCTGGGACATTTTCAGGCATGGGCTGGAGGAACTGCACGGGGCACTTTCCCGGGAAGTGCCCCGCGAAGGACCCTTCTGGCACGCCGTGCTGACCACCGTACGCATTTTCTTCGAAGCCTACGATCGCAACCCGCAACTGTTCGGCTACTTGCTCCTCAGCCAGCACGAACTCTGGAGTGCGAAGGATGCCAGTGTGGCCGACCCGGTGGCCTGGTGGTTCGACCTGCTGCGGTCGCGGGCCGGGGACTTCCAACTCGACGTGAAGCTCTACAACGACGTCCTTGGACCGGTGACGCTCGGGATGATGCTCCAGCCGAGCATTGCCGCGGCCTACAACAGCGTGCCGGTGCCTCTGTCACAGCACGCCGAAACGGTCAGCGTGGCGATCTGCCGCGTCCTGGGCGTCCCCTGGATGGCGAACCAGAAATAGCGCTCAGCAAGTAGGTCGGGCTCTGCCCGACGCGATGAAATGTCGGGCACCCGGCCCCGCTCTTCCCCGGCTAGTGCTCCGACGTACCTGAACCTGCGGGTTCGGAGTCGATCACCCTTGTGTGCCACTGCCGTCTCGGCAGTGCCGGGCGCAAGAGGCTCCCTGGAAAGCACTGCTCACAGAGCAGTGGCACACCCGAAACTTTAGCTGCGTTGGAGCACTAGGGTTTG
>JAZDKM010000102.1:0-4162 GCA_043803085.1 Planctomycetota bacterium | reverse complement strand
ACTGCTCAAGAGCAGGGGCACACCCACAAGTTCAAGCCTGACGGAGCACTAGCCCGCATTTCTCACCACGCGTAGGGCGGGTTCTACCCGCCGCCTACGTTCTCGGCGGGCAAAGCCCGCCCTACACCCCGCGCGCCCTGTTCCGTCCCACCCAGTGATGGTGAGAAATGCGGGCTAACCCTCTCCCAAGGGGAGAGGGGGCAGGCTGGCGGCCAATCCTCAGTGCCGGTGAGGAATGCGAACGAGGCGAGAAACGGAACCACGGATTCAGTTCATCTCCCAGGACCTCACCAGAGCGAAAAATGAGCCAAACCCGCACTTGGGCTTGACGACGCTCGGAGTAGAGAGCGAGACGATCTATACCCCGCGGAGCGTTCGCCATCCCAGCCACGCGGCGTAAATGAGTTGGCTCGGTTTCTTCAGCAGAGCACTTTGGCCACGGTCTCGCCGAGGGTGGCGGGGGAGGGCGAGACGGTGACACCGGCGGCCTGCAGGGCGGCGATCTTCGAGGCCGCCGTCCCCTCGCCGCCGCTGATGATCGCGCCGGCGTGGCCCATGCGCTTGCCCGGCGGGGCGGTCTGGCCGGCGATGAACGCCACCACCGGCTTGGTCACGTGCTCGCGGACGTACTGGGCGGCGGCCTCCTCGTCGCTGCCGCCGATCTCGCCGATCAGGATGACGGCGTGGGTGGCGGGGTCGGCCTGGAACATCTCCAGCAACTCGATGAAGTTCAGTCCCTTGACCGGATCGCCACCGATCCCGACACACGTGGTCTGCGCGATGCCGCGGGTGGTACACTGCCACACCGCCTCATAGGTGAGCGTGCCGCTGCGCGAGATGAGGCCGACGTTCTTGCCGCCGTCCTGCGGCGGGCGATGAATGTAGCCGGGCATGATCCCGATCTTGCACTCGCCGGGCGTGATGATGCCCGGACAATTCGGACCGATGAGCCGGACGCCGCGGTCGTCCAGGAACTTCCGTACCTTGACCATGTCCAGGGCGGGAATCCCTTCGGTGATGGCCACGATCAGGGTGCATCCCGCGTCCGCGGCCTCCATGAGCGCGTCCGCGGCGAACCCCGGCGGCACGAAGACCATGCTCGCCTCCGCCCCGGTGGCCCGCACCGCTTCGTGACAGGTGTTGAACACCGGCAGCCCGTGCTCTGACTTCGTCCCCCCCTTTCCGGGCGAAACCCCGCCGACAAAACGGGTGCCGTATTCGAGGCACTTGGCCGTGTGGAACGCGCCGGCCTGGCCGGTAATCCCCTGACAAATCACTTTGGTGCTCTTGTTGACCAGAATGCTCATGGATGGCGAATCCTTCGTTGCGCGGGCAAACCTCTTGAACCCACTGCTTCCAGGCCCGACGCCGCGAAACGCCGACGCCCCGGGTGGCCGGGATTATAAACCCGGCCCGCCGGAAGTGCGAGTGCGGCGTGGTTGGGATGAGCAAAGAACGGCCCCGATGGGCGTTGCATTCATCCGCCTGAGATGCCATAATCATCTGCGCAAGTGTTCGGGTGTCGGATGCCGTATCGGCCGGATCGCGTCCGTCGTCTGAGTCGCCCCGACTCTCGGGGGAAATCGCTTATGTCGACTCCCGCACCCGTGAAGAGCACCCTGGCAGGTCCAAAGGTTGCCGGCTATCGGCTGATTGAAGCCATCGGGCGCGGTACGTTCGGTGAGGTCTGGCTGGCTGAGGAGTTGCTCACCGGCCTGCGGCGGGCGGTCAAGCTATTACCCAAGACGCCGCAAGCGGGGGGGCCCAGCCCTCTACGCGAGCTGAAGGGGGTCCGTGAATACCAAGAGAAGTCCAAAGATCATCCGTGTCTCTTGCAGATTTATCACGTCGGCGAGACGCCGGAGTGCTACTACTACGCGATGGAGCTGGCCGACCCGACCATACCCGCCTCGCCACCGGACGGGGCTGTCGAAGCCGAGGTAGCGGCCGGCGTGTCGCCGGCCGAGGAAGAAACCGGCCTGCGAGGACGCAGGCCGCTACAACCCGCACCGGGACCACCGCGTCAGAGCGGGTCGCTGGACACCCACAGAACGGATGCCGACGCAGGTGCGCGGGAATACCGTCCGCTGACCCTCGCCGCGCTCATCGCGCGTGAGGCGCCGATGCCCGCCGCGCGGGCTTTGGACATCACCGCCCAAGTGCTGCGCGGCCTGGAGCACCTCCACGCCCAGGGCCTGATCCACCGCGACGTGAAACCTTCGAACGTGCTGGTGGTCGGCGGGCAAATCAAGCTCGGCGACATGGGCTTGGTCACAACCTCAGACCGCGACGTTACTCTGACCTACCAAGCCTTTGACCTCTACGCCCGCAAGGACCGCCCGGCCCGCGAGGTCGCCAAGCTCCTCGGTCTGTCCCGCAACGCCGTGTACATCGCCAAAACCCGCATCCTGGCCCGCCTGCGCGAGAAAGTGTTCGGGTGGAGCAACGCCTCACCATGAATCTCCGAGTGTAGAAAGCCGCCTTAGGTATGCTATAATGAGCTCGTGGGAATCCTGCGAATATATGTCGAAACCAGCGTGTGGAGTTTCGCCTTTGCCGACGATGCCCCGGACTACCAGGCCGACACGCTGGCATTTTTTGGACGGTGTCGGCGTAACGAGATCGAACCGTTTGTCTCGGGAGTCGTGCTGGACGAAATCGACCGTGCCGACCCACCACTGCGTGCCAGACTGATCGGGCTCGTGCAGGAGATACGCCCCACGGCGGTGGATCTCACCGCCGAAGCGATGCGTCTGGCCGAGGCCTTCCTCCGCGAACGAATCGTTCCTACCGCCAAGCCCGAGGACGCCCGCCACGTGGCCATTGGATTCGCGGAGGAACTTGACGCCTTGGTGTCCTGGAACTTCAGGCACATTGCTACTCTTCGGCGCGCCGAGCGCTTCAACGCCATTGCACTGCTCGAGGGGTTCTATAAGCCCCTGCGGATCGTCAGCCCAGCGGAGGTGCTCTATGACGACGGAACCGACCCCACCGCGTGAAAGCAAGATGCTGGAACATGTGCGCCGCTGGCGGCGCGAAGCCTACGAGGCCGATCAGCCGCGTTCGCCCGAGGATCGAGCCCGCCACCTGGATGAGTTATTGCAACGCTTCGGTCTTGCGCCTCGGCAGGCCGACCGCTCAACACGCAAGGAGGACCGCTGACCCCTCCTGCGCCTCCGCCGCCCCAAGCTCCTCGGTCTGTCCCGCAACGCGGTCTACATCGCCAAAACCCGTATCCTGGCCCGCCTGCGCGAGAAACTGGCTGGTTAGCTGGTCAGCGGAAGGCCGATCCGTGGTGGGCGCTGGACCGCCCGGTCGTTACAATGGAGCGGAAGTATAGGCTTCAATTGCTCCCGGTTGCCTTCCGTGAGGCACGCGGTGGGCGCACGCCTTGCTTGAGCCGTCAGAAGGATCGCCGGCATGACGGAAATCGTGTTCGTGGTTCAGGAAGACGCCGAAGGCGGATACACCGCCGAGGCCGTTGGCGAGTCGATCTTCACGCAAGCCGACGATCTCGAGGGTCTGCGCGAGATGGTCCGCGATGCCGTACGCTGCCATTTCCCGGATGAGCAGGCCCGCCCAAAACTTATCCGGCTGCACCTCGTGCACGATGAGGTCATCGCCGCACGAAGCTGCCGCGGGATTTGTCGGGGCATGAACTCGCCCAAGCCCTGGCCCGCCTGGGCTATGAAATCGACCATCAGACCGGTAGCCACCTTCGTCTGATCACCCACCAAGGCGGCGAACACCACGTGACCATCCCGGCCCATGACCCCCTCAAGGTCGGCATCCTCAGCGGCATTCTCAAGGCGGTGGCCGACCATGCCAAGATAAGCCGAAACGACCTGCTCCAGGAGTTGTTCGGGTGAGCGTTGGCCCTCCGCCGCGAGGTGGGCTTGGCGACCTCTACGCCCGCAAAAACCGCCCCGCCCGCGAGGTGGCCAAGCTCCTCGGCCTGTCCCGCAACGCTGTCTACATCGCCAAAACCCGCATCCTCGCCCGCCTGCGTGATAAACTGGGGAGCCCTTACCAAGTGCAGAACCTGCGGGGCGACCCTAATCGCAGGCTCAAAGCCGAAGGCTGAGAGCTAATCGCTCCCTCCTGCAATCTGACCGCTTTTTCGTGAAAAACTCTCCCCCCAACGCAGGAATCTGTGCGGGAC
>JAZDKM010000101.1:0-7414 GCA_043803085.1 Planctomycetota bacterium | reverse complement strand
TCGGCGAGCGGATGACGCCGTGCCTTCGGCTGGATCCGCACGAACCGGTGGCGTCGGCGCTGGTCCGGCTTCAGCGGGAACGGGCGCGGATGGCCGTGGTGGTGGACCGGGGGGGGGGACCTGCTGGGTATCGTCACCCTTAAAGACTTGCTGGAAGAACTCGTGGGTGAGCTACCCGCGTGGTGAGAGGTCGCCGGCCGCGTCTTTTTCGGGCGGGGCAAGAGGTTTCGGCAACCTGGGAGGGCGAGGCTCCTGCCGAGCCGTTTGATCCGCCATGCCGGGAGGGCGAGGCTCCTGCCGAGCCGTTGGGTTCGGCTCGCCGGGAGGGCGAGGCTCCTGCCGAGCCGTTGGGTTCGGCGCGCCGGGAGGGCGAGGCTCCTGCCGAGCCGTTGGGTTCGGCGCGCCGGGAGGGCGAAGCTCCTCCCGAGCCGTTTGATTCGGCTCGCCGGGAGGCTCGCCCTCCCAATGTGCCACCGTTTCTCACCACACCGCCTCTTGCGATTTGTGCAGATAACTGTTGAAAACGCGAGGCAATCTTGCAACAATAGGTTAGCTCATCCCCCGCGATCGGGGGGAGCTTAAGGTGCGTCCGCCACGTGGGTGGGGCCGCATGTCAACCTAGTACAGGAGGTCGAAGGATGTATAACACGAGACCAGAGGACCAGGGGCGGCAGCGGCCTTGCACCCAGCGCGAGCGTATCCGCCATCATGCGGTGGGGATGTGCAGTTTGGCGATGGGCTTGTTCCTGGCAACCGCTGTCTGGGCCGATCCGGGAACGGGCTTGCCCGGCCCTGCCGCTCGAGACAGTGTACCGGTCGATGAACCCGCGGTCTGCTCGGACCGCTGGGCATCGGAGCCGGTTCATCTGAGCGCGGAAATTACCCCGCTATCTCCGGCGGAAGTCGCTGCCGCGTCGACCCCTACCGCGAGCCGTGGTCTACGCGACACGATCGTCGTCACTTACTCGGACCAGCCCTTCGAGGGGACCTTCAACGGCACCTTCCCCCCCGGCATGGTGGCAACCGAGATTGCCGCGGCCACGTACAATGTCGCCGCGATCGATTTCCCCATCCTCCTCAACATGAGCGAGATGATCTGGGCTCAGAACCATTTCAATCCCACCACGACGGCTTGGTCCTATCTAGTCTGGGATGGCGAACCGAATACGGGCACGCTCGTCGCGAGCTTCTCTTCCGATGGGATCATCCTGCCCCACGTGCAGCTTCCGGTGGGTGGCTCGCAAGCGGTCAATCTCCAGGTGACTGTGGATCCCGGCGACCCGGAACAGATCATCATTTACGACACCGGCGGAACGCACAAGTTCTCCGTCGGGTTCCGGATCGACGCCCACAACAATCCACCGATTTCTCCATGCTCGTGTCCGCTTGGGACTCTGCCTGCTGTGTGCTGCCCACCTCAACCGTCCTCGAACGCTTGGCCGGCCATGGATGCCGCCGGGCCCGCCTACGGGAGCCTAGAGTGGCTCTGGGCTCGGGACTGTCCGGGAGGGTCATCGTGGTGCTTCGATACCGGTTGGTTCCGGTTGTCGACTTACCCAGAGGTATATGTGAACGACTGGGCGATCCGCGTGACCTACACGCCACTGGGTGGAGGGCCCACGGGGGCCTGCTGCCATGCGGATACGAGTTGCACTGAGACGACGGAGTCGAGTTGCACGAGCGGTGATGGGATCTACCAGGGTGATGGCACGACCTGCTCGCCTACCAATCCCTGTCTGACCGGGGCCTGCTGCCACGCGGACCAAACCTGTACCGACGACGCCCAATACTCGAGCTGCCAGACCCCGGGGGACACCTTCTATAGTGCGCAGACCTGTGCCCAAGTTGGGACCTGTCCGGAGCCGGTTGGGGCCTGTTGCCAACCCGGCCAGCCCGGTAATTGCGTGAACGGGACGACGGAGACAGTCTGTACAACCTCGCTGGGTGGGACTTGGGTCGGTCCCGGCTCCGACTGTTACGACCCGGGTGATCCCTGCATGCAGGCCTGCTGCTTCCTGCCTTCAGGTTGCGTGGACCTGGAGGTGAACAATTGCGCCCTGGCCGACGGGTTCGCGCAAGGGCCGTACACCGCCTGTGCCACCACGGTCTGCTTCCCTTCCGGCGCCTGCTGCTATTTGGACGGGAGCTGTGATGATGACGTGCCGGAAGCGGATTGCACCGCGGCGGGAGGCACCTTCAAAGGCGACGGGGTCCTCTGCGCGAGCGTCAGTTGCCCGCAGCCGTACGGGGCTTGCTGTTTGAGCAGCGGGAACTGCATTTACGTGCAGCAAGCTAGTTGTTTGGGCATCCCCAATGCTCACTGGGCCGGACCGTTCACCACGTGCTTTACCGGGCTATGCCCGCTCTGTGACAGCGGGGACGCGAACCAAGACGGACATGTCGATTTGGAGGATTTCGCTCGCTTCCAATTCTGCTTCTTAGGACTTGACGGCGGCACCGGGCCGTGCAAGTGCCTGGACATTGATCATGACAACGACGTGGACCTGAACGACTACAAGTTGTTCCGGCCCAAGCTGGAGGCGGGTGGCCCGTAGCTAGCCTCCTCGCCGGTACCGTTCCAGGAGGTCCCGGATATCAGGCCGGATGAAGCGGGTATCGATCTCGGGAAGTTGGGCCAGCGCCCGCGCGGTACGTTCGAGCCGGGTGGCCGGGTCCGCCGTCGTATCCACAAAGAGCACCCGCCGGCCCCGAACCACGCAAAGCCCGCCACCAGCGCCGTCGAGTGGCACGTGCCGCACCTCAATACCCCATTCCCGGGCAAGATGGGTAAGCACGCCAAGTTGGGCAACTGCGTCCATGCGCCGGCTTCCTCAAGTTTTCTCAGTACCCACGCCGATAGTGAATTAGCCTCCGACTTACGCGGGTATGGCCGCAATGGGCAAGACTACACCGCACATACCGCCGAGCCAAGCAGCGCCCAAGGTGGACCTGCGCGCCCAGGTGGAAGATTTGGAGCGGCGTTTTGTGGCCCTGCGCGACCAGGCCCGGCAAGCCCAGCGGCTGGCCAGTCTCGGTACGGCGGTGGCCATGCTGGCCCACGAGTTCAATAACCTGATGACGCCGGTGGTCGGCTACGCCAAGTACGCCTTGGACCACGACGACATCGAGATGATGAAGAAGGCGCTCAGCATGACGCTGAGACAGACCGACACCTTGACCGCCATGTCCGATCGCATCCTCGGTTTGGCAATAGACGAGGCCCAGTCTTTCCAGTCCGTCTCCGTGCGAGAGTGTGTCGAAGAGGCCGTCGCCACATTGTGCCGCGACCTGAACAAGGATGGGATCACGCTCCACCTGGAGATCGATCCGGGCGTTACCGTATGGACCGACCCCAGGCAGCTCGTGCAAGTTCTGTTCAACCTGCTCGTGAACGCTCGGCAGGCCATGGAGGAACGCGGCGGGCGGATCACCCTGAGCGCTCGGCAGACCGACGACGATCAGGCGGCGATTCAGGTGCGGGACACCGGCTGCGGAATCCCCGCTAGCCGCCTCAGCGACATTTTCGAACCGTTTTTCACCACCAAGAAAGACTCCCGGAGGAACGGGCGGGCCGGCGCCGGGCTGGGCTTGACCATCTGCAAGGACATTATCAACGAGCAGCGCGGCCACATCACCGTGGAGAGCGAGGTCGGCCGCGGCACCACCTTCACCATCACGCTTCCCTCAGCGGGCTAGGGTGGTGCGTCATAACTCGCCCCGGGATACTCCGGGCTATCCGGTGGAAAAGACCAACGCGGAGAAGAAGGTCGAAAACGCACCGAGCAGAATCGCGATAAAAGCAAGGGCGGCGAGCATAGATGGTATCCTTTACCGAGTAGGTCGGGCTCTGCCCGACACAGCAGCGTACCAGGCGAACCCCAGCCGACAACCCGTCCTCTGAGCCAAGCGCATGAAAATACCCGCCGAAGCGGGCATTTTCAAAAAAGTGCGGCAACCACCTACTCTCGCCCGCGAAGACTACCATCGGCCGTGCAGGCTTAACTGCCGTGTTCGGAAAGGGAACGGGTGTGTCCCTGCACGAACAGTCACCGCACGCAGCATCATAGCCAGGGCTCGCCCCGCGTCAAGTCGAAGATCACTTTTTTTTCACCGCCTCTGGACTTTCGGGGAGTGCTTAGAGCGTCTAACAAGAAGATGTGGGACCGGCTTTCCATCCGGTCAGAGACAGGCTAGAAAGCCTGTCCCACAGGTCCATTCTGTTAGAAGTGCTTAATGTAATCCATTATGAGATAATAAGTTATGGCGTTTTCGGTTCCGCCCGGACGAGCCGGAACTCGACGCTCGCAATGGCAACTGGATCTACGAGTTCGATACCGGGGGGCAATCCCACAAACACGGGCTTCTTGGCGCGGTAGGGGCCGGGGGCGAGCGTATCGTCGCGGCTGAGCACGATCAGCCCGGTCACTTTGATATCGCCCGCCACCAGCCGGGCGACGATTTCGGCCGGCCCTTTCACGGTGAGCGGTTGGGTCAAGAGCGTGCTTCGGTCACGCAGCTCGATGCGGTATTCGTTCCACAGGTCGGCACTGCCGGTGAACCGGATGGGGACCGCGGCCACGGTGCCGGTAACGCTCAGCTCGCGTACGGTGGCACGCAGATTGACCCTCTCCGGCGTCACCCTGACTTCGACGCCGTCCACTTTGGCTTCCAGCGGTACCGCGAAATTGAGCAGTTCCCCCTTGGTCTTGTTTTTCAGTAGGTTCTCCGCCCGCAGCACCAAACGACGTTTCTCCTCCGGGACGGCGTCGTACCGTCGTTCGGAGATGGTGACCTGCGCGTGGTCGGGCTCGACGGAGGGATCGACGTCGTAATCCAGCGTTCCCTTATCCACCCACACGGGGAGGGACACTGTGATGTCACGATCGACGATGACCTGAAGGTACTCCGGGGTCACCGCCTCTACGGTTAGTCCGGGAAACGACGGGGGGCCTTTTTGCAGGGCCTCGAGCACCTTGACATTCACCGGACCCGTCGTGTGGGTGTCGATCGGGATGGGGATGCTCAAAGGCCCCGCCTCCTTAAAGCGGGCGACGGCCTTCTGCGGACCGTGGAGCGTCACTTGGAACGTCTGCGGACGGCCCTCCGGCGTCCGGACCGAGTACGCTCCGCCTCCTGCCGCGAACGGCTCGAGCAGGATTTTGAAGGTGGCCGACTCGCTGAGCAACTGGTCGGCCGACACCCAGACCAACGCCGTGAGCAGCGCGCTCATGGCGATCAGTTTGAGTTGGGCCATGTCAATCCCCCTTTCGGGATCCGATCAGGGTCGTCTTGCTGTCTTCTGCGGGGGTGTCGGTCGATGCCCGTTGGGTCTTGGGGGCGGAGGCGTCAGGGTAAGGCGAAAGCGGTTCACGTGACCCCTCTTTGATGCGCAGTGTCTCGGTGAGCAGGAGCCGCAAGGTTTCCGGCGTCAGCGCCCGGCGCAGGCGGCTGCGATGGGCCACCGAGATAATCCCGGTCTCCTCGCTCACCACGATGACCAGCGCATCGCTGTCCTGGCTCAGCCCCAAGGCCGCGCGATGGCGGCTGCCCAAGGTGCGCTCGACCTCTTCGGAATCGGCGAGGGGGAACTGGCAGCCCGCCGCCGCCACTCGACCTTGCCGGAGGACGACCCCCATGTCGTGCAAGGCGGACCCAGGCCAGAAAATGGTTTCCAGCAACTCGGCGGTGAGGTGGGCGTCCAGTCGTACCCCGCTTTCGGTCAAAGCGCGGATCGGCACCTGGCCTTCCACGGCGATCAGGGCTCCGATTTTGTTTTTGGAAAGCCGGGCGACGGCCTTGACGATCGGGTCGACCACTCTTTCGGCCTCCTTGCCCCCGGCGCGCAGGTCCCACATTTCGCCCAGGCGGATCAAGCCACGGCGCAGTTCGGGTTGAAAGGCCACCAGCGTCATCAAGAACACCCCGCTCAGGAAATAGGGGTAGAGGAAGATGATGCGGGTAAAAGCGTACTTCTGGGCGACGAGCCGCACGATCAGAAAGCTGATGACCAGGATCATGCCGAACGCGCGCAAGAGCCGGGCGCCACGGGTCCCCTGGAGGGAGCGCAGCACGGCATAGATCACCCCCCCGATGAGCAGCATTTCCGCCAGCACCACCCACCATGGATAATTGCCGCCGGTCAGACGCTGCCCGTAAGCGTTCAGGGCGTGAAAGAAATCGGATTGCAGCAGCACGGCGTAGTGCTCCCGGTTCCGTGCGATACAGGTCGGTCGACATGCGCGGTCGAGCCGGCCGCAGGGCGAGTATACGAGGAACGGCCCCGACCGCCAAATCGAACGAAGAAGGGGTCGGGGACGTGCTTCGGGCACACCCAGCGATCTCTGCTCCTTAGGGCCGTGTCCGCTGACCAGCACCAGAAGGAGGTTCCTGACCCTTTTTTCGCGTCTGCGAATGAGGCAAGAGGCAAGAGGCAAGAGCCGGAGTAGAGGAGCCGGGAGAGAGATTGCATAAAGCACCACTGTAGAATGGGTTTGTTTGGTAATTTCGAGTAGCAGCCCCGAAGCCCACGAAGGGAGAGCAGGAGGCAAGAGCTAGAGTAGAGGAGCCGGGAGAGAGATTGCATAAAGTACCACTGTACAATGGGTTTGTTTGGTAATTTCGAGTGGCAGCCCCGAAGCCCACGAAGGGAGAGCAGGAGGCAACAGGCAGGAGGCAGGAAGCAGAAACGCCGAAAAGCCGAAAC
This sequence comes from Planctomycetota bacterium, assembly GCA_043803085.1. Lineage (GTDB taxonomy): Bacteria > Planctomycetota > Phycisphaerae > UBA1845 > UBA1845 > JAAEQG01. The sequence goes on along the minus strand of JAZDKM010000101.1, from coordinate 711 downwards.
GTCGAAACGTCGAAAGAGAGGAGCAGAAGCGACGGAACGATGAAGTGGCGCTGTAGAATGGGTTTGTTTGGTAATTTCGAGTGGCAGTACCGAAGCCGACGAAGGGAGAGAAGACAGAAGGGATGGAGGGAGGAAGGGGCATCGGGATGAAGGCAAGGGTGTGGTCATTGATAAAGCCTTGGGCTCGGCGAACTCCGCGGTGAAGCACCCCCGACCGGCGAAATCCCGGTCAGCGCGCGGCTGGGGGCCGTTGGCAACAACGCCCGGGCGCGGAGTCCCTACTATCAGTACTTGGCGCCCGATCGAAAGAAACATCGAAATGCCAAAGCGCCGAAAACTGAAAGCCAAACAGCGAACGGCGCATCCACCGATTTCTGCGCTTGCACGGACGGAACAGACGGATCGCGACTCCGGCGGGGATGCGGCACCCCCGGACATCGGGTCTACGAATCAGCAGGCGGCATGGTAAGATGAGCGGCGGATTCCCGGCCCCCAAAGCTGTAGCGGTTCAGCGTGAAATGGACAATCGGCCGTTCTGAGTTAGCTACATCCGGGAGACCATCTCCCGGGGTTTGGGTTTTGAAGAACTCGCGGCTGCGCCGCGAGGGATTTATCGCTTTGATGCCAATCCCGAAGGGGGTTGGGAAGAGACGGGCGACGGGGGAATCCATCGCCCGCCTTTCGGTCTTGGCCCCCGGGTCGGCGCTCGGG
>JAZDKM010000100.1:0-5048 GCA_043803085.1 Planctomycetota bacterium | reverse complement strand
GTCGGGGCAGGCCGTCGGCACCTCGAAGCCGAACAGCTTGTCCTTGCGGTACTTCACGTCGTGGAGGCGGCCGTCCAAGGCGGCGTTCAACAGCGCCCGCGTGTGATGGATGCTCATACGCTTGCCCACGCCGAAGGGGCCGCCGGTCCAGCCGGTGTTGACCAGCCAGCAGGCGGCGCCGTGCCTGGTCATTTTCTCCCGCAGCAGGTCTGCGTACTTGAATGGATGGTGCACCATGAACGGGGCGCCGAAGCAGGCGCTGAAAGTGATCTGCGGCTCGATTCCCAGGCCGATCTCCGTGCCGGCGATCTTCGACGTGTAGCCGCTGATGAAATGATACATGGCCTGGTCCATGTTCAGCCGGGCGATGGGCGGCAGCACGCCGGAGGCGTCACAGGTGAGGAAGATGACGTTCTTGGGGTGGGTCCGGGTCATCTTCTCGGGGATGACGTTGGGGATGAACTCGAGCGGGTACGAGGCCCGCGTGTTCTCGGTGAGCATGTCTTCGTCGAGGTCGATGCGCCGCGAGGTGGGATCGTAGACCACGTTCTCCAGAATCGTGCCGAACCGGCGGGTGCAGGCGTAAATCTGCGGCTCGTGTTCCGCGGAAAGGCGGATCACCTTGGCGTAACAACCGCCCTCGAAGTTGAACACTCCGTCGTCGCTCCAACCGTGTTCGTCGTCGCCGATCAGGCGGCGCTTGGGGTCGGCCGACAACGAGGTCTTGCCCGTGCCGGACAACCCGAAGAACAGGGCCACGTCGCCCTCCTGGCCCACGTTCGCGGAGCAGTGCATGGCCATCACCCCCTGCAACGGCAGCAGGAAGTTCATCACGGTGAAAATCGTCTTCTTGATCTCGCCGGCGTAGCTGGTGTCGGCGATGGGGGCCAACCGTTCGGCGAAGTTGAGGATGATGCCGGTCTCGGTCCGCGTACCGTCGAGGCGCGGGTCGCACTTGAACGACGGAGAGGCGATGACGGTGAACTCCGGCACATGCCGCCTGGCTTCGTCCTGGTTCGCCACCGGGAGGAACATATTGCGGGCGAACAAGCCGTGCCAGGCCCGGTCGGTGATGATGCGGATGGGCATGCGGTATTGCGGGTCGGCCCCGGCGTAGCCGTCTTGAACGAAGAGCTCTTCACCTTGCAGAAAAGCCTGCAAGCGGGCCACCAACCCGCTGAACTTCTCGGCACTGAACGGGCGGTTGTACTCGCCCCACCAGATCTTGTCCGCCGTGGAGGGCTCCTGGACCACGTACTTGTCGGCGGCGGCCCGGGCGGTGTGCTTGCCCGTGCTGACCACGAAAGGCCCGCCCTCTACCAGGTGCCCTTCGCCGCGGAAAACGGCCTCTTCGTACAGCGCCGCGCTCGGCAGGTTCCAAAACACCCGATCCAGATAAAGCAGGCCGTGGTTCTTCAGTTTGTACTCGCTGGCCAGGTCGCCGGCCTGCTGGCTCGCGGGCGTCTCGAATTCCAGATACTTCGGCATGTTCAATCTCTCAAAAGAGCTATCAACTTCCTTCAGGCCGAAGGCCTGGCACCGTAATAGCCGGGGGCAACGCCCCAGTGACCGGCCCTACCAGCCCCTGCAAGGCTGAAAGCCTTGTACCTCCGCGCGCCCCTACGAGCAGTTCGTCCGTAGCATCGTGCCACGGCTTAATGCGTGCCTGCGCTCCGCTCCGCGTAGGCATGCCACCCTGCCTCCCGGCGAGCCCGCGCCGCCTTGCACTTTCGGCTCGGCAGGAGCCTCGCCCTCCCGGTCGAACCCACGGTCTTAACGTTGACGCAACCCTGGATTTCGACGTTTCGGCGTTTCGACGTTTCCACGTTTCGACGTTTCGACGTTTCGACGTTTCGACGTTTCGACGTTTCGACGTTTCGACGTTTCCTACACCCAGTCCCTCACCAGCTTGCGATTGCCGATGTAGAGCTCGTTGGGCGACTCCGGATCGAGGGCCCATTTTATCCGCTCGATCCCTTCGGTGATGTCCTTGACGGTCCCGCAGGTGGACAACCGTAGATGGCCTTCGCGCCCGAACTCGATCCCCGGCACGGTCACCACGCGGATTTTGTCCAGCAGGAACCGGCTGAGCTTGGCGGAGTCCTTCTCGTAATAGCTGAAGTCGGGAAAACAGTAGAACGTGCCGTCCGGCGGGGTGACCTTGACGCCGGTGAAGGCGCGGAGCTTCTGGATCATCACGTTGCGGTTGTTCTCCAGCGTCATGCGCAGGCTCTCGACGCTGGACTGCACACCGTTGAGCGCCCCGACGGCCGCCATCTGCAACACGACCGAGGGTCCCGAGGTTTGATGGCTCTGGATGTTGGTCATCACCTCGATCAACTTCTGGTTCGCCACCGCCCAGCCGATGCGGAAGCCGGTCATGGCGTACTGCTTGGAGACGCCGTTGATCACCACGAGCTTGGAGTTCTCACTCAAGTCCTTGGCATACTTGTAGCCGTTGATGGGCTTGCGGCGGTCGAAGATCAAGCGATGGTAGATGTCGTCCATGATCAGGTACAGCCCGCGTTTCTCGCAAAAGCCGACGATGTCCGCGATGAACGGTTCGGAGTACATCGCCCCGCTGGGGTTGTTCGGGCTGTTGATGATGACGGCCTTGGTGTACGAACCCACCTTAGCTTCGATGTCTTTCAGCCGCGGGTAGAACGAGCCGTCTTCGGGCGTGACCGGCACCGGGATGGCCCCACACAGCTTGGCCATCTCCGGGTAGCTGACCCAGTACGGCGCGGGGAAGATGAGCTCCTCCTGCGGATTGAGGATGGCTTGCAGGGCCACCATGATGGCATGCTTGGCGCCGCCAGAGGCCATGACGTTCTCCGGCTCCACCTTACGGCCGTAGAATTCCTCCGTGTAACGGATGATGGCCTGCTTAAGGGCCGGGATGCCGTCAGCGGGGGTGTAGCGAATCTCGCCGCTGCTGAGCAGACCCGCGGCGGTGATGAGGGCATCGAGGGGGGCCTTGCTCTTGGGTTCGCCGCCGCCCAAGTGGATGACCGGTTCGCCCTTCTCGCGGAGCAGGGCCGCCGTCTCGTTGAGCTTCAGGGTGGCCGATTCACCGATGGTCCGTGCTATCTGGCTGATACTCATCGCCATTCCTCTGCTACGGTTCTGGCTGGACGTTGTAATGCGTCGGGTGACTGCGCCGCAAGGGCCTTCTTCGCCCAACGAACGGTGAGCCATTCTGGTGCCGAGGCGGGGCGGGCCCGCCGTGGACGGCCGAGCTCCGGCCCCGATTTCCAACCTCCCACGACGGGCGGTGTGCCGCGCTGACCAGCTTAACTCATACGAGGCTCACCAGATCGTGTCAAGGGAGATTCTGCGCCGTTGCCACCGGTCGCAGTCCGAGGCCGACGCTGGTGGTGCAAGGAGTGGTATGGTACTCTTCGGGCCTTCCGGCGGCTTCGCAAGGTCGGCCGACCGCGGAGGTCTGAAGCCGACATTTGGCTTCGCGATACCGGACGGATGCCACCATCAGATAAGGAGAAAACGGATGAATGACAAAGTCTACAAGAAAATCGAGCTGACCGGTACCTCCAGCGAGAGCCAGGAGGCCGCCATCCAAAACGCGGTTCAGAAGGCCTCGAAAACCCTCCATAACCTGCGCTGGTTCGAGGTCGTGGAAAGCCGCGGCAGCATCAAGGACGGCAAGGTGGACCAATACCAGGTCACCCTGAAGATCGGGCTCACGCTGGACGATTGACCCCGTTTCGTTCGGGGATGGCTCAGCTTTCCTTGCGGAAGTCGTCGAGCGCTTCGCTGAGGCGGGCGAATCCCTCCGCGAGCAACTCCGCCGGCAGCGTGAAGCTGATCCGGATATGCTGCGGTGCTCCGAAGAATGCACCCGGCACGATCGACGTGTCACACTCCTGGGCCAGCCACTCCCCCAGCGGGCGGGTGTCCTCCAGGCTGAGGAGGCGGGGAAACTCGAAAACGGCCCCGTCGTTGCCGTAACCGATCACGTCCGCGCGCGAATCCAGCCACTCTCGATACACGGGGTAGCCGGTCTGGTAGATACGCCGGGTACGCTCGGCCAGTCGATCGAGCCGGGCAAGGGCCGCCACCGCCAACTGCTGCGACGGGAGTGAGTTCACCACGTCGAGATGGTCGAACAGGTCGCGCGCCCGCTCGATGACCGCAGGGGCCGCCAACATCCAGCCCGCCCGCAACGGACCTAAGCCGTAAACCTTGGTGAGCGAGTTGGTAACGATGACGTGGTCCCCGAGCGTGGCGGCCGTCGTGAACGGCGCGTGACAGTTAATGACTGCGTAGTCGCGGTAGACTTCATCGACGATCAGGTACGCGCCGTGGGACGCGGTCAGACGCGCGAGTTCGCGCAGGTCGTGCTCGGGGCAAAGCAGCCCGCTGGGGTTGTGGGAGTCGCAGATCATAACGGCCCGGGCCCCGGCGGTCAGACCGGCGACCACGGCGTCGAGATCGAACCGAAACCGGCGCTGGGGGCGGCGTTCGAGACGGATGACCTTCAGCTCCAGAAACTCCGCCACCCGCACCAGGGGCTCATAGACGGGGTGTTCGATGAGCACGCGGTCGCCGGAGTGCAGAACGCACCCGGCGGCGACGAAGTTGGCCATACTCGTACCCGGGAGGGGCAACACGCGTTCCGCCGAAACGCGGTAACGGCAGGCGATAGCCTCGATGAGCGCGGGAAGTCCGTAGGCGTCCGGGACGTCCAACTTGATTTCCACCGCGCGGGGGTCGAACACGTCGGTCCCCGCCGGAGGCACGCCACTGGCCGCCAGCGCATACCGCCGCTGGGGCAACGCCTTTGCCCAACGCATGTACTCGACTCGCCCCAAGGCCATACCCATCTCCGTGGTATTCACCGATCTCGTCTTAGCGGAAGCCTGCTAGTGCTCCAACGCAGCTTAAGGTTCGGGTGTGCCACTGCTCTGTGAGCAGTGCTTTCCAGGAAGCCTCCTGCGACCGGCACTGCCGAGACGGCAGTGGCACACGAGTGGGCTCGACTCCGAACCCGCAGGCTAAGGTGCGTCGGAGCACTAGCCCCCAGGGCA
>JAZDKM010000099.1:0-4819 GCA_043803085.1 Planctomycetota bacterium | reverse complement strand
AACTCGGCCGTCATCGACCAGGTGATCTTGGTGGTCGTGGTCAGGTCGACCTGATACCAGTCGGTGTCGCGCAGGGTCAGCTCCGAGGCGAAGGTCCCGCAGACCGTCTCGCCGGGCGACAGGTCCTTCTCGAACACCGCGTGCTCCATGAGGCACCCGCCGTTGTGGCTGTCCGGCATCCCGCAATTGGGCTCGTTCTCCACGTGGACGACGTTCGAGCAACAGACGCAACCGTCGAAACAGTCCTTGAACCACACGAAGTCTTTCAGGTCCACGTCGCCAGCGACATCGTGATCGAGGATGCAGGCACAGTTGGCCTCATTCCAGGTGTCCATGCAAATCTGGAACTGTTTGTAGTCTTCACGGCCTCCGAAGCCGTCCCCGTTGATGTCGCACTCGCACTCGTCGGGGATCCAATTGGTGTTGCAGTCCGCGCTGGCGTGCGTCTCGATGTCGACCACGTCATGCGTACCGTTGCCATTGCAGTCTTCTTCGGCGGGATCGCCGATCTCGCAGGCCGTGCCGGTGACGTGCATGGTGTAATAACCCGTGCTGCCCGGCTGCGTCAACACCGGGATGTACCACGTTCCGGAGGGCACGTTCTCAAACAGGACCTTGAAGTTCCGGTCGTACCCGGGCGGATCGTCGAGGCAGCACGTGGCGGGATCTCCCAGGGTCCGGTCCGTGGTGCTCGCCACCGTGTATTCGAGCCGGTCCGCATAACCGTCGCAGCAGTTCGGCATCAGGTACGGCGTGGCGTTCGCGAAAAAGAGCGGGTCGGTGCCGCAATAGTCCACCGTGAGGTCCGTGCAACTGCCGGTGAGCGTAACGGCCTCCCAGACCGCCTTTCCCACCGCGGCGCAATCCGCGGTAGCGCCGTTGTTCCGGCCGGTGTAGGTCTGCGGCAGCCCTACGGGGATGCCCGGGTACCCGAGGTATTGATAGTACTCCAAGAGGTCCGCGCACAGGTCGTTGCGCGGCGGGCAGTTGGCATCCTGGCAGGTCTGTCCACCCTTCCAGAGCCCGTTGGTCGTCGCGCAGTTGGCAGCGGTCATCACGGTGCAGTTATCATCATCCCCAAAAGCAAGCCCCAGACAGCAGGCGCCGTAACCGCACAGCGGGTCGAGCGCTGCACAATCCGTGGCTTCCACAAACCGCCACGGCGCCGGGCAGTCAGGCGGGTCCACGTCGTCGGTGCAAATGGACGTGGCCTGATTGCAGCAGGCACCGTGCTCCGGGAAGGTCCGGTGGTCGGCACTGACCAGGTTGGCCACCCAGGTCCCGCCGGTTGGACTCGTGTAGAGCCCTACACATTCCGTCGGGTGGAGGTAGCGTGTTTCGGGCGGAACACAGGCGATGGTGGCGGCTATGTGTAGCGCGCTGTGGTTATAGGCCCGGGTGCCGCCAGGGAGAACCACCTCGAAAAACACGTCAAAAAAACTGTCCGCCAAAGCCGGCTGACCGGCCTACTCCGCAATCGCACCCCACGAGGCCGCGAGGGGGATGTCGCCCTGCCCGGCCCCCGCAATCAGGGTTGCCCCCCCGCCGGTCAGGTTCAGGGAAACGATCTCGGTGTCGAGGACGTCCCTGTGGCCGTCAATGGGCCGGGTACCCGGAAAGTACACGGAATCATCCTGAGGCCCGCTGCGGAGGATGGTGGTGGGGCCGTAAAGGACCAGGCTGGTGTCTTCGATGCAGTCACCACTCAGGTCGATTCCTATCACCGCACCGGTCTCGGGCAGGTTATCTTCCCCTGCCGGGCACCACGGCGTGGTGTGGATCCAGTGCGCCCCGGGGCCGCAGTGTTGGCACGGCGTGTCCGCGTCGGCCACGAGCGGCAGCAACCCGAGGCAGGTCACCATGATTCCTGTGCGAATGCTACGCCTCATTGTTTGTCTCCTAGGACTTGAATCATCAACTGAGATTTCCCAGATAACCTTGCCCGGCTACGCCGCCGGGGCCAGCACATACAAAAGTATGTACAGAACCTCCCTTTTTCAGCCTCCTTGAGATGCGAAGCGTACCCTTACCCGCGCCTGGCCCGCATGTGGGGCCGACCGCATTTCTAATTATAGCACACGTCGTAGCTCGAAGCAAGAAGAGGCGCCGGAAAACTTATTCAAGCGCCGAACAATGCACTCCCTTCGGAGGCGAGAAGACATCAGGAATTCTCTTCGGCGCCGGGAACACACCTGGAAGTGAGCGGAACGCGCGCGGAAAACGCGGAAAGAGATTCCTGACCTCTTGTCGCGGGCCGTGACCGCCACAGTCCGGCGGTAGACCCGGTGTTTCCGTGCAGCCCCTGGGCGCGTTTACAGTACAATCTGGCGGGGCTATAATCCCCCGGTGACGCGGTCGTTGTAGGGGCGCGGGGATTTCGGTCGGGCAAGGGGTTTTACGCTGTGGGTGGCATTACTTCATGCAGGGGTTGGATTCGGCGTAGGTCGGCGGCGCGGATGGCGGTGGGGGCCGTCTTCTCGCTCGGGATGGTGCTGCCCGGCTGTGCGGTGCCACAGCGTCCGGGCGGCGGCAAAGAATTCCATCTCCAAGAGCCGCAAACCAAGGCCTGGTATTGGCTCTACCTGCCCAAGGACGACGCCGACGGCCGTCGGGACGCGGCCGCCGCCGGTAAGAAATCCCCCTTGGTCATGACGTTCCACGGCATGAAGCCGTTTGACAACGCCCATTCCCAGTGCCGCGAGTGGCAACAGGAGGCCGACCGCTACGGATACGTCGTCTGCGCTCCCGAACTGCTCACGCCGGACCTGGCGAGTCCGGTGCCGCTGAACCACGTCCCGTCATCGCTCGAGCGCGACGAACGGGCGATCCTGGCGATCATGGACGAAGTGTTACGCACCGTGGACGTGGACCCCAACGCCGTCCTGGTCACCAGTTGGTCCTACGGGGGGTACGTCGCCCACTACATGCTCAACCGCCATCCCGAGCGCTTCAGTTGCCTGGCGGTCAAACAGTCGAACTTCTCGGCGGACCTGCTTGATCCCAAGCGTGTGCCGCGCTATCGGGACTACAAGATCGCCGTGTTCTACACGCAGAACGACTTCGCCATCTGCCAACGCGAGTCGCAGGAGGCCGCCGTATGGTATTCCCGGCACGGGTTCGATCTGACTTTTGCCGAGTTCGCTGACAAGGGCCACGAGCGGACGCCGAGCCTGGCGGCGGCGTTTTTCGCCCGGGCCTGCGGCATACAAGCCAAGACGCCCCCGCTGGAACTCGCTTCCCTCCGAGTGAAAGAGCTACCCGTGCTGGATCGCGCGGGGAGCAACGTCACGGCCCTGGAACTGCCGGCTTCGGAACGCCGTGCGGCCCCCAAGGATACAGGCGCACCTGCTCCGCGCTCCCCGTCCGAATCCGAGAAGGCCGCAGTGGTGGCCTCGGCGGCTAGCCCGTACCACGAGACCGGCCGCGATCCGGCACCTTCAAAACCGGTGGCCGGCGAGGCGGCGGTCGCCGGCCCGGAGAGCTTCACGCCTTGGCGGCCCTTTGATTCGGTCAACCCGCTGCGCACCCGCCCTTTGACGCCTACCGCTCCCCCTTCTTCCACGGCGTCGCGCGCCACCGTTCGCCAGCCCGAACCGGAGTCTGACAACCCCGTCCATGTTCGCCTCAGTTCGACGATCGGTATCGCCCCGCTCGTGGTGAGCTACTCAGCGGCCCTACCCGATCGCCTCCGGCGGAAGGCCTACTTCCTGTGGACCGACACCGACGAGCCGATCTCCAACGGCATCAACGGACAGCTCTTCCTGACCACGCCGGGCGAGCATAGAATCGAAGTGCTGGTGACGACCGAAGACGGTCAGGAGTATCGCGCCGGGCGGACGGTGACGGTCCTCGAGCGCATCACCACGAGCCGCAAGTCCGACTGAGCGGGCGCGGGGCCTCGGCTGCGCGGCATGGCTAAGACCCGGTGGCAAAAGGGGACAGGCACCTTGCTTCGCCGCGTTTTCGACGTCACGGAGAGCCCTCACCCTAGCCCTCTCCCGAAGGGAGAGGGGTCGCGGTCCGGCTCGGAGCCAGTCCCCTTTTGCCACGGGCAGCTAAGCCCTCCGAAGGCGGGGGCCGCTATGCACAGGTGAGAACCTGCCGCTAACCATCATGACCTGGCCAACTCTCTCATCATGGCTCCGAGGGTCCTCCTCCCTGGTCGCCAGGGTCGTCATCTTGGCCATTCGTGCGTATCAGTTTGCCGTTCGGCCGCTGTTGGTCGGGTCGTGCAAGTTCTGTCCCTCGTGCAGCGAGTATGCGATCATCGCCCTCCAGCGTCACGGTCTGGTGCGGGGCGGCGTCATGGCTGCCCGGCGTGTGCTCCGCTGTCACCCCTTCGGCCCGGGCGGCATCGATCCGGTACCGTAAGAAGCTCCCAGTAGGTCGGGCTCCGCCCGACACTCTATTGCAGTGGGCAGGGCCCACCCTACACAACTGTGCCCGTCGCCGCTCCCCGGCGGCCGGCCAGCCGCAGGCAGGTGGCGGCTCTGAGTTTCGATTTTCGACTTTCGATTTTTCCTACGGCGCGCAGTTGCCCCAGTTTGCGAACAGCACGCTGCGGTCGGAAGCGCCCGTAATCCCGTTTTCATCCACATCGGTACGACAATTCGTGGTACTCCCCCAGAATGCGAAGAGCGTAGTACGGTCACTGGCGCCGACCACGCCGTTATTGTCCGCGTCGCCCACCAGGACGCTGATGATGAATAGGTCCGTGTCGCGCTGGCCTCCAGTGACCGAGTGGTGGCTCACTTGTCTTGGGTGGCCCACTTTTTTAGAGGTGGGGTAGTCGACGGTAGGGCGGGTTTCACCCGCCGCG
>JAZDKM010000098.1:0-2759 GCA_043803085.1 Planctomycetota bacterium | reverse complement strand
GAAAGGGGGCCACCGTAACAGGACCTATCCTTGCGCTTTGGAGCGATTATTCCAAAGCGAAGGGTAGGTGGGAGGATGTTGACGGTGGCGGATTACGAGTTGATTCGGAGGAAGTTCTTCGTGGACGGGCAGAGTGCCCGGGCGATTGCGAAGGAACTGGAGCACTCGCGGAAAACGGTGGCGAAGGCGATCGCCAACCCGGTTCCCCCGGGCTACCGGCTGAGCGAGCCGCGGATGCGGTCGGCGATCGAGCGGTACCGGACGATCATCGACGCCTGGCTGGAAACGGACGAGTCGCGTCCGCGGAAGCAGCGGCACACGTCGCAGCGGATCTATGAGCGGCTCCGCGACGAGCACGGATATGCCGGTTCCGCCAGCAGCGTGCGGCGGTACGTCGCGTGGCGGAAGACAGGGCAGGGCGAGGTCTTCATGCCGCTATACTTTGGGCCGGGGGAAGAGGCCCAGGTGGACTGGGGCGAAGCCACAGTGATCCACAACGGGGTGGAGCGAAAGGTGCAGTTGTTCTGCATGAAGCTCTGCCACAGCCATGGGGTGTTCGTGCGGGCCTACGAGCGGGCGAACCTGGAGTCGTTCCTGGACGGGCATGTGCGGGCCTTCGCGTTCTTCGGCGGGGTGCCCAAGCGGATCGCCTACGACAACCTGAAGTCGGCGGTGGTTTGGGTGGGCCGGGGGCGTCAGCGACGGCTGAATCGGCGGTTCATGGAACTGCGGAGTTGGTATCTGTTCGACAGCCGGTTCTGCAACGTGGCCAAGGGGAACGAGAAAGGCCACGTGGAGAACCTGGTGAAGCGATCGCAGCGGACCTTCCTCACGCCGCTGCCGGAGGTCCAGGACCTGGACACGCTGAACGCGAAACTGGCTCAGGACTGCCTTGCAGAACTGGACCGGACGGATCGTGAAGGTCAGAGCTACCGGGCCTTGTGGGAGGCGGAGAAGCCCTGCCTCTTGACGCTTCCGGCAGAGGCGTTTCCGGCTTGCCAGGAGCGGTCGAGCATCGTCGACAAGGAGTCCCTGGTGCAGTTCGACGGGCATCGCTATTCGGTGCCGGTGCGATGGGCGTACCATCCGTGCGTGCTTAAGGGGTTTGTGGACCGCGTGGAGCTCTACTGCCAGCACCAGTGCGTGGCGGTGCATCGTCGGAGCTACGGCCCGGAGCGGTTCGTGCTGGAGCCGCGGCATTATCTGCCGCTGTTGGAGCGGAAACCGGGCTGTTTGGACCAGGCCCGGCCGTTTCAAGGAAACCCTTGGGGGGAGGACTTCGCCTTGTTGCGTCGGGAGTTGGAGTATCGCTTGGGCGACGAAGGAACGCGGCAGTTTATCCGAGCCTTGCTGCTGTTGACGGAGCATCCGGAAGACGAGGTCCGTCAGGCCGTGGGCGTCTGCGTGCGGCGGCGGGCGTTTAGCGTCGAGGCGGTGGTGGCAGCGATGCGGAACGAGCCGCTGACGACCCCGGTGCGGCGGTTGGATCTGGCCCATCGGCCTGAGTTGGCCGGCGTGGGCGAGGGCATCCGCCCGGTCAGCCTGTACGATCAACTGGCCCGGGCGGGCGAGGAGGTGGCCGCATGAAGGAGAAGCTCTTGCTGGCCAGCTACCTCAAAACGCTCAAGCTGCCGACCATGCTGGCTCAGTACGCCGAGGTCGCGCGGCAGTGTACCGAGGCCGACGCTTCCTACGAGGAGTTCCTCCAGCGCCTGGCGGAACGGGAATTGGCTGCCCGACAGGCTAAGGCCACGGAGCGGCGACTGCGTCAGGCGGGCTTCCCGGCGGCCAAGGATCTGGCGGATTTCGACTTCACGGCCGTGCCCAAGCTGAACAAGAAGCGGATGCTGGACCTCGCCCGGGGCGAGTTCATCGACCAGCGGGCCAACATCGTCTTGACCGGCGCGCCGGGCGTCGGGAAAAGCCATCTGGCCATTGCCTGGGGCCGCGAAGCGTGTCGTCGCGGCTACCGCGTGAAGTTCTTCACGGCCGCCGGACTGGTGAACACCTACCTGGAGGCCCGGGAACAACGCCAGGTGCTGCGTCTGGAAGCCCACATCGCCCGCTGCCAGTTGCTGGTGGTGGATGAGCTGGGTTACATTCCCCTGGACAAACTGGGGGCCGAACACCTCTTCGGCTTTTTCAGCCAGTGCTACGAGCGGACCAGCCTGATCGTCACCACGAACCTCCCGTTTGCCGAGTGGCCGCAGATCTTCGCGGGCGACGAACGTTTGGCGGGCGCGTTGATCGATCGCTTGACACACCGCGTCCACGTGGTAGAGATTCAGGGAGACAGTTACCGGCTGCAAGCCAGCCTGAAGGCCAAGAAGGGAGGTGGCGTCCCCAAAACACCCATAACGTAACGGCCGGCCTATTGCCCGTGTGGGCACCGGCCAGGGATTGACGGCCCCGCGACGGGGCTTATTCTTGAACCCAGGTGGCCCCCTTTTCGCCGCCCCCCCTGGCCCCCTTTCTGCTGCTCATCGCCACCGTGGTCGAGCTGTTGCTCAGTGCGGCCAGTGCGCGGCGATCTGCCCGGTCGGGGCCATCACCGAGCGCGAGCAGATCGAGGAGGTCTGGAAGGCCCTCGACAAGCCCGATCGCCACGTCGTGGTCCAGACCGCCCCCGCGATCCGCGCCGCCCTGGGAGAGTGCTTCGGCTATGCGCCCGGCACCCTAGTGACCGGGAAGATGGTGGCCGCCTTGCGGCGCCTGGGCTTCCACGCCGTGTTCGACACCAATTTCGCCGGGGGCCGATT
>JAZDKM010000097.1:0-6927 GCA_043803085.1 Planctomycetota bacterium | reverse complement strand
CACGAGCCGATGGGCCCAACGGACGGCCGACTCCCGGTGCGGACTGACCACGGCGTCGGCCCCGACCTTGAGCATGATGCGGGCCTGGATTTCCGTCTCGGCGCGGGCGTAAATCCGGGCCACGCCGAGGTCCTTGAGGGTGGCCACGGTCAAGGCCGCCGATTCGAAGTCCTCGCCGATGCCCACGATGGCGGCGTCGACGTGCTCCACGTCTTGTGCCCCCAGCGCGTCCAGATCAGTGCTGTCCAGGCATACGGCCAAGGTGACGTCGTCGCGGATGCGCTCGACCGGCTCGGGCCGGCGGTCGATGGCGACCACTTCCGCGCCGTTGAACATGAGCGACCTGGCGAGGTTCGCCCCGAAGCGTCCCAATCCGATAACGGCGAATCGCGGCATGACGAAAGACTATCCCTTTTGATGACCGGCTGGAAAGCCGGTCCCACAGACTATCCCTTTTGATGACCGGCTGGAAAGCCGGTCCCACAGACCAGCCCTTTTGATCACCGGCTGGAAAGCCGGTCCCACAGACCAGAAGTAGGGTGGGCATGGCCCACCGAGTTCGTATGGTGGGTGATGCCCACCCTACCCAATAACTGGGTGCTCCTCGGGATACTCGTACCGGGCCGGGGCCGCGCGGCCGGCGAGAGCCACCAGGATGGTCAACGGACCTACCCGCCCGGCGAACATGGCCAGCATGATGAGAACCCGCCCGGCGACTGTCAAACGTGGCGTCAAGCCCGTAGAGAGCCCCACCGTGCTGCAGGCCGAGGTCGTCTCGAAGAGGATCTCCATCAGGCTTTCCCCACGCTCCGTGATGCACAACAACAGCGTCACCAAGCTGACCAGGCCGAACATCAAGATGACGACCATGCTAGCCCGCCGAACGATACTCAGGGGAATCGTGCGGCCGTAGGCCTCCACGCTGGCCCGTCCGCGCATGGTGCTGTGCACGCTCAGCAGTAGAATGGCGATCGTAACGGTCTTGGCCCCTCCGGCGGTGGAGGCGGGCGATCCCCCGATAAACATCAGCAAGATGGTCAGGAAGGCGCTGGTAGTGGAGATCGAAGCGGGATCCAACGGGACGACATTGAACCCGGCCGTGCGCGGGGTCACCGACTGGAAGAGCGCCGCCGCGGCCCGTGTCGCCGGGGGCAGGTCGGCCATGGCTGCCGAAGAAAGGGCTGCCGCCTCCGTCGGCCGGTGTCTTTCTCCGCGCCAGTCCATCGACTCGAACACGAAAAGCCCGAGCGCGGGAAACAGGATCAGCACCGCCGTGGTCACCACCACCAGCTTCGTGTGGAGCGAGAACGGATGAAACCGACTCTGAAGGCGACTGCGGGTCAGAGTGAGCCTGGGGGTGTCAATCCGTAAGCGCGGCCGCGTCAGGCGCGTGCGTACCACCCCGTAGACGTTGTACAACACCGGGAACCCCAGCCCCCCCAGCACGATCAACGGCATGATGCTCACATAGACCTGCCACGCACCGCGGTAAGAGATAAGGTTATCGCCCGGCAGCGCAAAGCCCGCGTTGCAAAAGGCGCTCACCGCGTGAAAGATGCTGTAAAAGGCCCGCTCGGAGGGCGGCCCCAGGTCCGTCGGCCACATGGTGTAGAGCACCGCCGCCCCGGCTAGTTCGCACGCGAACGTGCTCGCCACCACAAACAGCACCATCTGACGGACCCGGCCCAGGAGCTGCTCGCTTAGGGCATCCTGCAAGGCCAGCGAATGCCGCAGGGACATTTGTCCGCCCGCGAGAATGCCAAAGATGCTCCCCAGGATCATGATGCCCAGTCCACCCACCTGGATAAGCATCAGGATCACGATCTGCCCGAACCGCGTAAAATCGCGGCCGATGTCGTAGACCACCAGACCCGTGACACAGGTGGCGCTGGTGGAGGTGAACATGCAGTTGAGCAGGCGCTTGTAGAGGTAGTCGCCCTCTTCGTGCCGGAACTCGGGCGCCATGGCCTTGGGTAAGGCGAGCAGCAGCCCGCCGATGACGATGATCGTCAGGAAGCTCAGGACCACGGTCTGGGCCGGACGGAAACGCCGCTCCACCCGCGCCGCGGCGGACCGCACCGCGCCCGTGCCGAACCGGGCCGACAGCAGCACCTGTAAAGTCGCTACGTAAAGCGTCGAAACCGTAAGGACGCCCTGGACGGTCGCCCCCACCTTCGCCTTGAGGATCACCACCGCCGCGGCGATGAGCAGGATATCGAACCAGCAACGCCCCAGCGCTCGGAGCGGACGCGAAGCGGCGGCCACCTCCACGATCTGGGAGAGAACGTACCAGCCGACGGTGAACACTTGGACGACGAGGAGCACGGAAACGGGTAGCGGAGGGCAGTCGAATCCGTACTCCAGGCAGAGAGAGATCAGGGCGAGCACCGAGGCCGTCCATAGGACCTGTCGCAGCCGCACGGGTGCGGTCATCGGCAAACGTGGAAAGGATGCGAAACCGCGTTTCATGCCACGTCCACCAGGGCCATCGAATCCCCAAAGCGTGCCGCCAGCGCCCGGCGCAACGCCTGGTGCCAGGGCATGGAGAGGTGCGCATCCGCCCCGATGATGGCCGCCGCGTCCGCCCGGCTCATCTCCAGAAGATCGAGGTCGCGGCAGAGGTCCGCCACCTGGAAGTCCGGCAATCCGTGCTGACGTTGCCCCACGACCTCGCCCGGGCCGCGGAGACGCAGGTCCTCTTCCGCGATGGCAAAGCCGTCGGTCGTTCCGCAGAGGATAGCCAAACGCTCCAGCCCCGGTCCATTCTCCGGGTCGGCGAGGAGCAGGCAAAGCGAACGATGGGCCCCGCGCCCGACCCGCCCGCGGAGCTGGTGAAGTTGGCTCAGCCCGAAGCGGTCGGCGTGATGGACGACCATCACCGTGGCGTTGGGCACGTCGATGCCCACCTCAACCACCGTCGTGGCCGCCAGGGCGTGGATCTCTCCGGCGGCGAGCCGGGCCATGACCGCCTCTTTCTGCTCGCGCGGCATCTGCCCGTGCAACAATTCCACGCGGAACCCGGCCAACGCACCCCGGCGCAATTGCTCGACTTCCTCAGCCGCCGCTTTCAGCGGCAGGGCCTCGGTCCGTTCGACCAGGGGATAAACGACAAACGCCTGCCGTCCCGCGCCCAATTCCTCTCGAACGCGCGCCCACGCCAGGGGCACCTCCGCCGGCCTGACCAGGCGGGTTTCCACCGGCTGCCGCCCGGGCGGCATGTCCCGGATGGTGGAGACGTCCAAGTCGCCAAAAACGGTCATAGCCAGCGTTCGCGGAATGGGCGTGGCCGTGAGGACCAGGTAATGTGGATCGCGGCCCTTGGCACGGAGCCGGGCCCGCTGCCGAACGCCGAAGCGGTGCTGCTCATCCACGATGACCAAGCCCAGTCGGGGAATGTCCACCCGTTCCTCCAACAGCGCATGCGTGCCCACCACCAGGTCCGTCGCCCCGGTCGAGATCGAGTGCAACGTGGCGTCGCGCTGGCTGCGGCGCAGGTCGCCCACCAGCAGGTCCACGCGGACGCTACTACCCGTGAGGCAGCGGGTGATCTTCCGGCAGTGCTGCTCGGCGAGGATTTCGGTCGGGGCCAGAAAGGCCACCTGCCGCCGGCTGGCAATGGTCGTCAACGCGGCATAGAGGGCGACGGCGGTTTTGCCGGCCCCGACGTCGGCCTGCAGCATCCGGCGCATGGGACGGGTCCGGGCCAGGTCGGCCACGATGGCGGTCACCGCCGCGTTCTGGCCGGGGGTGAAGTCAAAACCGAGCCGCGCCCGGATGCGGCGGTCGATTTCGGCACTCGTCCGGATCGGGGTGGCCCGCGCCCAGCGCTCCGCGTAGACGCGCTGCAACTGGACGGCCAACTGCATGAGGAGCAGCTCGTCGTAGGCCAGCCGTCGCCGGGCCACCTCGATGTCCTCGGCGCGCGTGGGCAGGTGGTAGCGTTGCACCGCCGTCCGCCGCGGTGGAAAGCCGCGGTGCGTACGCAGGGCGTCGGGCAACGGCTCTTCAAGCTGATCGAGCACGTCCGGCAGCGCGGTAGCGACGAACTTCGCGATCTGCCGTGACGAAAGCGCGGCGCTGGCCGGGTAAACCGGATCGAAGTGCTCCCCGTTCAGGACCACATCCAGCGGCTCGTTGCCGACGATGCGGTAATGGGGATTGGTGAGACAGCCCAAGCTGCGGTACTGGGAGACCTTGCCCGTGGCCGCGAGGAGCACGCCCGGCCCGAGCTTGTCCCGCAAATACGCGGAGTTAAACCAGCGGACCACACATACGCCGGTGCCGTCCTGGAGCTCCGCGATGACGATCGGTGCGGCGAAGCCACCCCGCGTCCGCACGCGGCGGACCTGGCCCACGACCGTCGCGGTCTCATTCAAGCGCAGCGAACCGATGGGCTGTGAGTGGGGGCGGTGATCATAGCGAAAGGGAAAGTAATGAACCAGATCGCCAGCCGTATGGATGCCCAGCGCCTGTAGTTGGCCGGCGCGGACCGGACCCACACCCCGGACGAACTGCACCGGGGTGTCAAGCTGCAATTCCGCCACGTCCCACCGACTAGGGGATACGAAGGACCTGACCGACGCGGAGTGGGGACTCCGGAGTGGGAAGCTGGTCGCGGTTCGCTTCGTAAATCTCCTTCCAGCGCCGGCCGTCATTGTAGTAGCGTTTGGCGATTGAATACAGGGTATCGCCTTTGGCGACCTGGTGGGTCCGGGACGTCGCACTTGCAGCCGCGGGCACATTCGTCTTGGGCGCGGCACGGCTGACCGTCCCCGGCGGGCCGTCCACTGCCGGGTCGGCCGCGGGATCCACCGCGAACAACTCCGGCTGGGGAGGGTAGGTGTTCGGGCTGGTCTCCATCTCCTTGGCCGGTTTCTGACATCCACAGATGACCGCGAACAGCGAGGTCAGGAAAAAAACGTTCCAGCGCATCGAAGCGCCTCCTATATTGTGCTTGCAGGTAGTAACCACGCAACTTGTGGTATGCTAGCCTGGATGTCCGTGCCGTCAAGGCCATGCTCCGAGGCCCTAGTGTTCCGTCAACGTTGATTTTGCGGGTTGCTGCCCATCCGTCGATGGGTGCCACTGCTATTGAGCAGTGTCCAGCGTCGAAGGGCCACTGCTCAAGAGCAGTGGCCTGGGGTTTGGCCCTTTTGTAACCCGCCGGCAGTTTGCCTGAGTGCAACGGTGGGCGGCAATCGTCAGCCTGCGGCGGCGTAGAGCAAGGCCGAGACCGCAGGCAGAATCGATTCCGAGCACTTCGTGGACGTCGCCAGGCCGGTCACGAAGTCGTTGGAATTCGGAACGAGCCGGTCTATCGCCTGGGCCCACACCTCACTGCGTAATTGTCGGGCGAGTTCCTGCGTCGAAAGACGCTCCTCGGTTGGTTTCGATTGCCACTTCGGCAAGGGCAGGCGCCCACGGGGCGTATCCGTTCCGAATACGCGGGCCGCCGCCAACAACAGGATCGAGTAGCTGGCCACCGCCAAGGCGGGCTGGCGATCCACCGACCGCGGCGCGCGGACCTGGGCCTCGCCCACCCCGATGATCTGCTTTTCATCCCGATGATTGACCTCAATGTCCCATCTCCAGAGGTAGGATTGAATGACCTGCTCGACCGGCAGATCGGGGTCCGTGGAGATCAGATAGCCCGGTTGTCGGTACAGCAGCTTGCAGCCCTGGCGCGGGCGATAGCCCACCGGTGCGATCACCACCAGGCGTAAGGGCCGAGTGGCTCCGGCCTTCTTCCAGAGGATCGGCGTGATCGTCTTGATCCGGAACGTGTGCCTCTTCCCGCAGGCGAACGCCTGCACTTCCTGCCAGGGGAGGCTCTCGTCCTGACGCATCCGTTCCGGCGTCGGCAACGCCACACCATATTGCCGCTTGGCTCCCACGGCCGGCTGATCCTCGGGGCGGGGCGGAGCGAAGAGCTGGGCGTCCTTGCGGACCCGGCCGATGAGCGTGGTCCGCGGCGGCAGGTTTTTCAGGACGGTGTGATTCGTGTAGCTGCCATCCACTCCGACGACCAACACCCGGTCCGCCGCGCCGTGCCGCTGATCGAGGTCCTGACGGAGCCGCTCCAGGGTTCGAACCCCCGCGGTACTGAGGTTCTGCTTCTGCCGCTGCGCGCGGTAGGCCTTCCATTCCTCCTCCGCGGCGTTCTTCTTCGGCTTGGGCACCGGCGGGACGTGTTCGTAGGCGAGGGGAAGGGCCCGGGCCGACCCTGGGGGTGCCCCGTTCGGCAGCAGGGCCGAGAGTTGCAGGAACCGCTGGGCACGGATGAAGTTGGTGTGGAACGCCGGGGACAGCGGGTCCCGCCGATACGCCACCCCGGGGGTGTGCGTCCCGGTCTTCTCGAGGTGCGTGTCGTCCATCGCGGTCACCAAGGGCGCCCCCGGCGGCAACAGGTCCAGCACGCCCCGGGTGATGGGGGCAAACAGTTCTCGGGCGTCCCAGACGTCCCGGGAGAACAGGCGGTAGTCGGCCGACCAGTCCAGGAACTGCCGTCCGCAGGCGCAGAGCAGGCCGGTCATCGTGTGTCGGCCCAGGCAGGCCAGTTGGCTCAGGCCCAGTCGCCGGGCACGGCAACCGGTGCGATATTGGGCGAAGGCGTCCATGCACTCTTTCCAGAGGGCCAGAACCTCCGGCAGGAGGTCTAGCGTTTTTTTTTCGGCGCCGCGGCCTGCTCGGCCCGGAGCTTGGCGTGGCGATGCAGGGTGAGGGTGTGCCGGTCCTGGATGACCCACTCCACAACCTCGCCTTTGTCGAACTCCATGGCCCGCGCGATCGGGGCCGGGAAGTTGATGTACCACTGTTCGCTGTTCTGGCGCCGAATGAGTTGAACTCGGGTCGGGTAGCCCATGATCGTCTCCTTGGTGATATCTAGTTATATACATAGATATCACCTGCGGCCCGAACCGTCAAGGC
>JAZDKM010000096.1:0-13223 GCA_043803085.1 Planctomycetota bacterium | reverse complement strand
GGGCTGAGCCCAGCGTATCAGGGGCGGCGGGTAGAACCCCCCCCTATGAAAAACCCCTCGCAGGCCGGAAACAACAGATGGGTAGGCCGGAATTCTTGGTACAGCTATCCTCCCAAATCTTCGCGTCTTGCGAAGATTCTTGGATTGCGGGCGAAGCCCGCGCCAGGGACTGATCCTGCTCTTAATCAATCCGTATAATCAACGTAATCTGCGGACTGACCCTTCTCCCCGCGCTCGTTTCGTAACCCGGCTCGCCCGATCACGCGCCAAGTACTCTCCACAGGGATTCCGCGCCCCGGCCGGATTCCGTAGGATGCGCGACGAATGTCTGCTGCACGGGCCGAAGAATGCAAAACTTCCAAACAAACCCATTGTACAGCCCCACTTCACGCAGGGAGCGTGCTGCCATCGCCCGCCTCTCGCCTTCTGCCTTCTTCAAAATTTCCAAACAAACCCATTGTACAGCCCCACTTCATCCGTCGGCGGGTGGCCAGGGCAACGGGTGGCACGGACAAACGGAGTCCCGACTCGTCGGGACGGGGCTTATCCGTGCAGGAATCGGGGAAATCTCCCACGGACCTTGTACAGCTATCCTCCCAAATCTTCGCGTCTTGCGAAGATTCTTGGATTGCGGGCGAAGCTTGCCGGCCCGTTCCGCGCGGTATAATGGGCACCTTGGAGTCACCTGTGAGGGGACGCACCTCGTGGCCGAAGACTTGAAAAGCTCGCTGACTCAGCTTTTGGCTGCCTCCGGGCGAGGCGACGCCGCCGCCCGGCAGCAGGTGTGGACGCTGATTTACGACGAACTGCACCGACTGGCCCAGCGGCAGTTGGCCGGCGAACCTCCCGTCGCCCGCGGGCATCCGACCTCGCTGGTCCACGAGGCGTACCTGCGCCTGACGTCCAACGTGCCCGTGGACTGGGCCAACCGGCGGCATTTTTTCGCGGCGGCGGCCCAAGCCATGCGCCGCATCCGGGTCGATGACGCACGTAGAAGAGGGCGGGGCAAACGCGGCGGCGGACGGCCCACGGTCACGCTTGACGAGTCTGCGGCGTCTCACGCCAAGAAAGGCGACGGCTCGCCCGCGGCGGCTTGCGAGCCGGACCCCGTGGACCTGCTCGCCTTAGACGAGGCCCTGGACAAGCTGGCCGGCGAGTATCCGCGGACGGCCGAGGTGGTCACGTTGCGGTTCTTCGGCGAGCTTTGCGTCGAGGAGACCGCCCAGGTGCTGGGCGTCTCACCGCGCACGGTGAACAACGAGTGGGAGTTCGCCCGCACCTGGCTCCACCGCGAGTTGAGCAACGGCGACTTTCAGCCCCGGCAGGGGCGCTAGATGATAGCCCACGGCGCCCGCAGGTTCTGATCGCGGCCAAAAGCTGCGTGGGGATGACTGAACATGCCCTCCCACAGCGAACGCACCCAAGCGCTGTTTGTCGAGGCCCTGACTCGCTCCCCAGACGAACGCGCGGACTTCCTCCACCAAGTCTGCGGTGAGAACGCCCAGCTTCGCGGCGAGGTCGAGTCGCTGCTGGTCCATCATGCGCAAGTCCCGGAAGATTTCCTGCGCACACCGGACGCCGACGCGGCGGCCTTGCTCTTCAAGGCCAGCGCGGCGGAGGAGGCCCTCATCGGCGCCCGCGTCGGGTCGTACCATATCAAGGGCATCATCGCCTCCGGCGGCATGGGCACCGTCTACGAAGCCGTCCAGCAGCATCCGCACCGCGTCGTCGCCTTGAAGGTCATGAAGCGCAACATCGCCTCGCGCAGTGCCCTGCGTCGGTTCGAGTTTGAGTCCCAGGTCCTCGCCCGTCTGCGCCACCCCAACGTCGCCCAGGTCTACGAGGCCGGCGTGCACATCGACGAAAAAGGTGTCAGGAATCTTTTGCCGGAACGGCCCGAAGGGTGCTTCGCACAAAAGATTCCTGACACCTTTTTAACGACGGGCGTGCCTTACTTCGCCATGGAATACATCCCCGGCGCCAAGTCCATCATCGATTACGCCAAACAGAAGCAACTCACGATCCCCGACCGCCTCAAGGTGTTCATCAAGGTCTGCGAGGCCGTCCACCACGGCCACCAGAAGGGCATCATCCACCGCGACCTCAAGCCGGCCAACCTGCTGGTGGACTCCAAGGGTGAGCCTAAGGTCATCGACTTCGGCGTCGCCCGGGCCACCGACTCCGATCTGGCCATCACTACACAGCAGACCTGCATCGGGCAGCTTGTCGGCACCATGCAGTACATGAGCCCCGAGCAGTGCGACGGCGACCCGCATGATCTGGATACGCGCAGCGACGTGTATTCGCTCGGCGTGGTGCTTTTTGAACTGCTCACCGGCGCCTTGCCCTACGAGACCTCGACCACGTCGCTCTATCGGGCCACGCGGACCATCAAGGAGGCCGTCCCGCCCCGGCCGGCCACGCTTCGGCGCGAGCTCCGCGGCGACCTGGAGACCATCGTGCTCAAGGCCCTGGAGAAGGACCGCGAGCGGCGCTACCAGTCGGCCGCTGCCCTGGCGAGAGACCTCCAGCACTTCCTGGCCCGCGAGCCCATCGAGGCCCGACCGCCGACGACATGGACCCGATCGCTGCGTTGGGTTGCCCGGCACCCGATGCTCAGCACGGCCGGGGTGTGCTTGTTCATCGCGGCCGTGGTCGGTTGTTGTGCCCTAGCCGCCGGCTGGTACGCAAACTGGTACTTCTACACTCGTCCCTCCGGTCTCGACGTGGCGTACAAAGGCGACGCGCCTACTCGCGGCGTCGCATCGGTACACGTACTCTCGGCGAGTGGCAAACGCCTGAAGACTTGGGACCCTAATCAGGGAGAGATCAGGTTTGCCCATCCCGCTCCACTGCAACGGCCCGATGAGCGCGGCGGCGGACGGTTCGCCCTGCTCGGTTTCGATAACGCGTGGGACACCCCGTACCCCAACGCCCTGGTGGCCTTCGACGTGGACCGCAGCCTGACCGAGCCGGTGTGGGTGCGGCAGGTCGAGCCCGGGGATGCTCTGCCCGATCTCCATGGCCGCGGGTATCGCTCCGACATGTTCTACGTTTGTTTCGGCGCCGTCCTCGACATCTTTCCAGAGCCGGCTGGCCCGCCTGAGCCGGAAGTCATCGTCGCGTATCAGCACGTACAGTTCACGCAGTGCATCGTGCGGATTTACGACCTGGCGGGAAACCCGAAACCCGAGTACGAGATATGGCACGACGGGACCCCGACAAGTTGCCGGTGGCTTTCGGGTCCCCGGCTGCTGGTCTTCGGCGGGATCAACGGGTCCCGCCGTTGGGACCAACTCGGTCATCCTGACCTGCTCCATCCTGTGACCGGCGATAGACTTCCCGCCCGGCACCCACAAGTGGTGTTTGCGATCCAGCCTCAGCGCGGGGTCGTCCTGCACGATTTCTTGCGCACGACGCCGGGCGAGGACCCGCTCGACCCGGTGTGGTACTGCGTGCTCCTGCCAGCGGGTGGTTTTATGGCGTCCCTCGCGCCGCCGGTGGTTGGTGGTCCGGAGAGAACCGTCTCGGTGAGCATCCACGTCATGGTTCCCAATAACACCTGGGGTAGCGTTGGCTGGGAGATCGACGAGACCGGACAGGAGATACCCGGTAGCCGCCACGCCACCGATGGGTACATCGCTTACAGCGAGGCTCACCCGGGCATCCTGCCCGACCGCGACGAGTTCAAGCTGGTGCCCTACGATGACCTCCTGGCCGGCGCCGTCCCATCCGACGACCCCTGACCCGCATTTCTCCCGAGCGGGCGGGTGGCATGGGTCTGCATCGCCTGGCAGCTCGATAGCGCTGCGAGCCGTAGGGCGGGTTTCACCCGCCGCCTACGTTCTCGGCGGACAAAGCCCGCCCGTCAGTCTGGAAGGCACGGCGGGCAGGACCCGCCCTACGCCGCTCCCTCACCCTTGACACCGGGCGTCAAGGGCAGGCGGTCGCGGCTCGGATAAGCTATGCCCTGTTGGGCGCGCGGCATGGAGGGTAGAATCACGGCCGTATGCGGTACGCTTCGAGACGGACTCACCCTACGGTGCCGTGTGCCACTGCCGTGTCGGCAGTGGTGGGCACGGCTGACACAGCCGTGGCACACTCACCGGAAGCGAAAAAGGGGGTCAGGAACCTTTTGCCGGAACGGCCCGAAGGGTGCTTCGCACAAAAGGTTCCTGACCCCTTTTTCGCGTGAAAGCAAGGACACCAGCATGGCAGAGAACTTCACCCGGCGCGGGTTTCTTCAGACGGCGGCGGCGATGGCCGCAGTGGGGCCGATGACGGCCGGCGCTTCCCAAGCCACCACGTCAAGCCCGACGCCGCCGCGTGGGCCGGTGGTGATCGCCAGTGCGAACGGGTTGCGCGCGACAGCCAGGGCGGCCGAGTTGATCGCCCAAGGCCTTACGCCCGTGGAGGCGGTCGTGGCGGGGGTGGCCATCATTGAAGCCGATCCCGAGGACCACTCCGTCGGCCTGGGCGGACTGCCGAACGAACGCGGGGTGGTCGAGTTGGACGCCTCGGTAATGGACGGCCCGACACACAGCAGCGGCGCAGTGGCCGCCCTGCAGCGGATCGTGCATCCCGCGCAGGTGGCGCTACGCGTCATGCGGCGGAGCGACCACGTTCTCCTCGTCGGAGAAGGGGCGCTCGAATTCGCCAAGGCCCACGGGTTCAAGGAAGAGAACCTGCTCACCGACGAGGCCCGCGAAATGTGGCTCAAGTGGAAAGAGACCCTCTCGGACCAGGACGATTGGCTACCGCCGACCGATCCACCCGACAACCGCCGGGGGCAAGCCAAGCCCGGTGACATCCTCTACACGCACGGCACGGTCCACTGCAGTGCGATAGATGCCCATGGGAGCTTGGGCGGCGTGACCTCGACCAGCGGCCTCTCGTACAAGATTCCCGGTCGGGTGGGTGACTCGCCGATCATCGGCGCCGGGTTGTACGTGGATAACGCCGTCGGGGCCGCGGGCAGCACCGGGCGAGGCGAGGCGGTGATTAACCACTGCGGCTCGTTCGCCGTCGTCGACCTGATGCGGCACGGCAAGTCGCCCACCGAGGCGTGCCTGGAGGTGCTCAAGCGCATTGTGGATCATGTTACCGATCCGCGCTTGAAACGGACTGACGGGCAGCCCAACTTCGATGTTACCATGTATGCGCTCGCCAAAGACGGCCGCTTCGGCGCGGCCTCGTTCTGGTCCGGCGCGAAACTCGCGGTCTACAGCGACGGGCGCAATCGCTTGGAAGACGCCGGATTCCTCTTCGAGCGCCCACCTGACGAGCAGAAAACTTAGAGCGTCTAAACAGAAAGATGTGGGACCGGCTTTCCAGCCGGTCACGCGTAGGTCGGGTCTGCGGACCCGACCTACGCAACTGTCCTACAGGTTCATTCCGTTAGAAACTTAGGGTAGGTACCGCCGTGCGCAGCGATCCAGCGTCCGTGCCGGCCGTCACACGTCCGGCTCGATCGTTACGGTCAGGCTGAGGCTGGCGAACTGCTCCTGGTAAAGCTCGGCGCGCTCCTTGTGCGTGACGACCAGAAGGGAGAGGCCGGTCTCGTGGGCCTCGAGGGTCTTCTGGACGGCCTCCGTTTCGGGCAGGTGGGTCAGCCCGAGGATTGAGCGGACCACGTGCTCGAAAGTGTTCTTGTCGTCGTTGTGCAGCAACACCTTGTAAGGTGGCAGGCGTCCGGGTTCCCGCTTTGCCGGCGTGGTTTTCCGGTCCGGCGTGACCAGCGCGGTCCCGTGGGACTCTGACCTGCTCTCTTGCCCGTCCGGCGGAGAAGTTTCTTCTTTGTTTTGGTCTGCCATGACTTCACCCCCCAGTGCGTCCGACACACCGCGCTCTTTTTCCCCTACACGCGCCCGTCCGTTTAAGCATAGCCCGGTCACTTGTCTAGGGCAAGTGCCGGTGCGGTAAGGCCCAGTCGGCGTCGTCTACGCGGCGGACCGACGAGCCGTCCGACTCCGGCAGACGGTCGAGCAGTTCGCGGATCGTCGCTCCAAGGATGGGGTGGCGCAGCTCGGGACCGATGTCCGCCAACGGCTGCAGCACGAAACGCCGGACGTGGAGGCGGGGGTGGGGAAGGACCAGGTCGGGGGTGTCGATGATAACCTCATTGTACAAAAGAAGATCGATGTCGATAGTGCGCGGGCCGTACCGAATGGTGCGCACCCGACCAAGAAGGTGCTCGATTTCGAGACACCTGACCAACAGATCGTGCGGCGCTTGCCGAGTTTCGAGGCGTACAACGGCGTTGAGATAGTCCGGTTGGCCCGGCAGGCCGCCCATGGGCGCCGTTTCATAGAGGTTGGAGCGTGCCGTGACGACGCAGCCCCCGACCTGCTCGATCCGTGCTACCGCCGCGCGCATTGCACCCAGCCGGTCGCCCAGGTTGGCCCCTAGCCCGAGATAAGCCCTGTGCTTCACGGCGCCAGCATGTCGGCGGGCAGTCGCGGAGGCGACCACCCCTCCAGGGCGGGCTCACGGCCCCATGAGGGCTCACAGAACTCCGGCACCGCCATCCAGCAGAGCGGCTGCGGGCGGCGGGAAAACATCATCAGTTGTTCATCAAAGGTGATGGACGGGGCCGCCGTCACTCCCTTCCGGAAGGCTTCTAATACCTGGCTCGCACCCGCGGGGCCGGCGCCCATCCCACTCAAACTCTCGAAAATTTCGCCCAGGCTGCCGGGCCGCGGATAGTGAACGATCTTCAGTTCAGCGCTGGGCGGGATGTTGGCCAGGGTGCGGGCCGACTCGACGGCCTCCGCCAGGCCGCCCAATTCGTCCACCAGCCCGATCTCCAGGGCCTGGCGGCCGGTGTAGATGCGCCCTTCGGCGATCTTGCGGACCTCCTCGGCGGGGATCTTACGGGTCTGGGCGACGCGGCTGATGAAGATGCCGTAGAAGTCGTCCATCCACTTCTGAATGAAATCATGGTCTTCTTTGGACAGGGGGCGGTGCGGGGCGCCGAGGAGGCTGCGGGCGCCGCGTTTCATCTCAGCCAATTCAAAATCCATGCGGTTATACATAGACCAGGCGGACCGAAAGACACCCAGCACGCCGATCGACCCGGTGATGGTGGTCGGTTGGGCAAAGATGCGCCGGGCGGGACAGGCGATGTAGTAACCGCCCGAGCCGGCCACGGAACCCATGCTGACCACCAGCGGCTTGGTTTCGTCCAAGCGGTGCAACGCCTGCCAGATCACGTCGGAGGCGTAGCCCGATCCGCCCGGCGAATCCACGCGCATGACCACCGCCTTGATCTCGTCTTTCGTGCGGAGCTCCTCGACCACCTTAACGAAGTCGTCACGGCAGATCATCTGCGACGCGAAGCCGGCCCCGAGGTTCAGATCCACGATCGGACCGCGAGCGTGGAGCACCGCGATCTTCGGGCCGACCGCCTTACGGGCCTCGGCGGCCTTCTCCAGGCTCTCGTTGATCAACTCGACCAGGTCTTGCAGGGAGTTGACGTTGGTCAGGCCGCGCTCTTCCCCGCCGTAGCGTTTCATCTTCTCGCGGCGGAGCACCCGCTCGCGGTATTCGTCGTAGTAGGCGATGGTGTCCACCAATCCGCGCTGCTGGGCCTGATTCGCGTCGAACAAAGCGATGTCCACGGCCTCGGAGACCGCCTGCTCCGAGAGGTGGCGGCCCTGAGCGATGATGGCCTTGTAGTCGGCGAACCAACCGTCCAGGATGGCGTTGAACTCCTCTTTGAAATACTGGTTGGGTTCGCGCTCATTCATGAAGCCGGGGTACTTGAAACGCCCCGCGGTGATCACCTCGAACTCCAGCCCGAGCATCTGGTAGTAACCCTTCATAAACGGGAACAGACGCCCGAGTCCGGGAATGATCACCCCGCCGGTGGGCGCGATTGCGATCTCGTCCGCAGCACAGGCCAACAGGTAGGCCTCGGGTCCGCCGGCGTTCACGAACGCCAAGACCTTCTTCTCGGCCTTCTTGAGCCGCGCGACGCTGGCCCGGAGTTCTTCGATATCCGGCAGGGTCAAGTTCAAGTCACCCAAATCCAGCAGGACCGCACCGATGTTCTTGTCCTTGGACCATTCCTCGCACTTATCCAGGATTTCCTGCAAGGTGCGCGTCTTGCCGGGCAGGGGCAGGTTGATCATGCGCGCCGGCACCACGAACTCGTCGAGGCGCATCTCGGCCAGCCGCAGGATCGGGCTCTCTTTTTCCTTCTCCTTGTCCTTGTCCTTCTCCGCGACCTTTTCCGTCTTGCTCTCTGCCTCCTTGTTCGGTTCCCCATCGTCTGCCAGTGCCTGGACGGGCAGGGCCAGACCTAACATGAGCATCCATAATGTCGCGCGCCACTTCATGGTTATTTCTCCGGTTTCCTTTCGACCCGATGAATGTCTCCGTCCTGGTCGATATAAAGTTTTTCGAGGTGCTCGAACGTGCCGGGAGCGATGCCCAAAGTCCACGACTCCCGTCCCCATTCGATCACGAACAAACGGTCGTCGAGCTTGGTCAACTCGTCTTCCTCTTCCTCCTCTTCCTTTTCCTTCTTCTCGTCGGAGGCCCCGAGCAGCCCCTCCAGCCACTCTTTCCGCTGGTGCTTCGAGGACAACTCGAGCCGCAGCACCTCGGGGTGGCCGGCGAAGTCGATGTAGCCGTCGAGTTCCGCGAGTTCGGCGGGCCAACGCCCCAAGTCCTGCTTGAACAGCCTGGCGTGGTGATAGATCACCTTGAGCCGGCGACAGGCCAAGCGTTCGCGGGCCAAGTCGCTCCCGCTCGTCTCGTCCAAGGAGGTGGCGATACCGAACAGCACCGGGACCGCCAGTACGCCAACGGGCATGGGCCCGCGATGCGCGACGGACAGGCCGCCGTACTTGACGTCCAGGGTGAAGGAGGCGTCGGTCAGTCCGTCGGCCATGTCCTTCGCCCGCGGCAACAGCAGGTCCCGCGATACAGCGCTCAGCGCCACGTTCAGATACGGCTGGATCCAGCGGTAGGCCTGCCGCCAGTTGATCCACATTTGCCCGTCAGTCTTGCTCTCGGTGGGCAGAAACCGCCGCGCTTTCGCGCGGGGCATCTCGATCCAGCGGCGGACGAGGCGTTCGGGGGAGGTACTGGTCAGACCGAGCACGAGGAATTCGCGCTCACGGTCCTTTGCATCGATCTCCTTGGCCACGAACAGGACCGGCCGCATGACCGCCGGGACCATCATTCCACCGCGGGCCGTGCTGCCGTCGCTCCAGAACACGGGGCGGTCCCGGATTTCGGCCTCGTGCCAGGGTTCAGGCTGCTCACGCTCACGTTGGACCCTGTTGATCTGCCGGGTCGCCTCGCGGAGGTCTTCGATCAGCTTGTCCGCACGCTTGGCCTTGAGCTGAAACACGAGGTCGGGAACCGGCATGAAACCGGTGCCGGGCAGCAGGCTGGCACACATCTCCGAGCCGATGTTGGAGGCGATCGGACCGACCTCGGTATCACGGACCATGGTGATTTCGCCGGAATCGCCCATCATCATCTGCGGACCGAAGCCAGCCATACTCTCAAGCATGCTGGGCGCCATGCGCGGGCTGAGCACCACGCTGCCGTACGCTTCGTCCGGGACGAAGAAGGTCTGCTTCACGCCGGCCAGCGCGGCTTTGGCCGCGGTACCCACGATCGGCGGCCAATAGACCCGCACGGACTCGACCCACTCGCCGTCCGGATTGACGCGGCCGTCGTAGGTCACGTTCGTGATCGCCGCGAATGACGACCAGAACGTGGCGCCGGTGTCTTTTTCCGTGCCCTTCAGATTCAAGCGGCAGACCAGCAATGGAGGTCCGTCCTGGGCGGTCTCCTCGGTCCCCTGGAACAGGGTTGCGGGAAACTCCAGATCCGGATGTGACGCGACCACTGCCTGCCCGCTTCCGGCGGGCAGCAGGTACGCGAGGGTCGCCGCAGGCAACGCCAGCGTGTACCCGCCCTCAGGTCGCGGCGCCAGGCGGACGCCTTGCAGAATCGTAGCGGCGGCTTCGAGCGACAACAGCGGCTGCAGGCGCGCGTAGAGGTCGTCCACGGGCCAAGCTAACCGGACCGCCCAGCGCGGCCGGCCTTCGTTGTCCGGAGCGTAGTTGACGGCATCGAGCGCCGTGTCCGGCCAACTTTTCATCTGCGTCAAGAGGGCCGCCGCCTGGTCCACGCTCACGCCCTCGGACGAAGCCCGGCCCATTTCCATGAGCATCCCGCCGAGATGTTCAGCCAGGGGTCCGGTGTGCGACCGGCGGGCTTCCCGGACCAGGTGGTGCAGTGAGGGAACGTGCAGTTCGAAGCGCGGCTTGATGGTCGCCGGTTCTTCGGGTGCAGGAGCCGCGGGCTGGGTTTCAGGCGCCGGTTGGGACTCAGCGACGGCCGGCTGCGTCGTGGAGGCGGCTTCGGGTCGGGTACCTCTCCCCCACGGGATCGGCCACAAGGCCCAGGCTGCGATCAGCAGCTTTGCCGGCCACAGAGAACAAAGTGCCGTGTTCATAGCCCGACTCCCTAAATCACCACCGCCCTTGAGCAGTGGTCCACGCGCAGGTTCGAGCGTGGCGGAACACTAGTGCTCCAACGGAGCTAAAGTTTCGGGTGTGCCACTGCTCTGTGAGCAGTGCTTTCCAGGGAGCCTCCTGCGACCGGCACTGCCGAGACGGCAGTGGCACACAAGGGTGATCGACTCCGAACCCGCTGGTTCAGGTGTGGCGGAACACTAGTCTTTCTTCACCTCGGCCCCGCTGGGGGCGGCTGCGCTGTACCGGGACCACCCGGACCCATCATGGTCATGACCACGTTCTTGGATGCGGCGATCAACTCCGTGGGGCAGAACACGTCGATCAGCATCAACTCCTGTTCACCGGTCACGGTCACGCCGAGCGGGGCATTGATTTCCGGCATCTGGAAGGGCAGCGGCTCGTCCTCTTCCAACACCTTCGCGATGGTGGACACACACGCGAGGATCTGGTCGACCGCGATGTAGGCCGCTCCTACTTGCTTTTTCGGCAGGTGGTTGGCGACTTTTTGAATCCCGGGCGTGTTGTCCAGCGGCGCGGCTTCCCTGCCCGCGTGCTCGATCAGCCGCTTCATGTAGTCAGCCCCGCCGCCGAAGCTGACGGTAACGACGTTCGCCCCCGCCGGGGCCAAGCGGAACAACACGCCTTCCTCCCCGACCACCTTGGTGACCTCCTCCAAATCGTCCTCGTCGATTTCCTCGATCTTGGAGAGGTCGAGCTTCAGGTGGGAAACCTTCACGCCGGCGACATCCTCCGCTTCGGCGGAATAGGAGGCGGCGTCGGCGAACATTTTGGCATCCTTGTCCGTGGGAAGCTTCTTCAACGCCTCAACGGCCTTGCCCACCAGTTCCAGCCAGCGTTGGGTGTCCGAGGTCTCGAAGATCAGCGACATACCGATGACGCCATTCGGTCCGGGCGGCAGGGCCTCCACGGTGAGGCGGGCGGCCTTGTTCAGCGGGGCCCAGTCCTGCAAGATGCCCTTGAGGATGCCGAGCTGCTCGGCGTTCACGGACTCGACCCCCTTGCCCGCCTCAAAATACGGGTCCAAGTCCTTCAACGACTCCTTCAGCAGGTCGGCGTCGAAGACCTGACCGAAAGCGAGCATGTACCTCCCTGCCGGGAGGCCTTGTAGGAGCGATCCCGCGGCCGGTTTGGCTTTAGTCTGCTGGGCTAACTCACTGCCGGCTTTTGCATGGATGGCGAGGCGCAGGCCGACGCCGGCGGGATCGAGCGACACCCCGAGCATGAGGCTTTGCGTGCCATCCACGAGCATAGAGATCTGTTTCTTGGTCGATTCCGCCTGTTTGACGCCGAGCGGGCCGCTGGCCGCCTGGGCCATGGTCACTATAGCGAGAAAGCCGTCGATCTGCGGCTTGAACGCCTTCAGCAGCCGCTCGCCGTCGAGCCAGAGCACCAGGTCGAGCCCCTCGTACATCTTGGGGTTCTTGCCTTTGAACTTCGTGCCCGTGCCCGTCTTGCCCCCGGCGACGGCTTTGACCACCTCGGCGGATGTGCTGACGATCAGCCGCTTTTCGCCGGTCATGGCGAACGCCGGTCCACCCAGCAGTTTGACGTTCCAAATGCCGCCCTCGCCGGCCTGACCGCCCATCGCTTCCACCAGGGCCTTCGGGTCCGCGGCCGGAAGGATAAAGGCCTGTTTGCTCCCCATGAACTCCGAGGGGGGATTGAACGGCATCTGCACCAGCACCAATGGCCCGTTCGCGTCCAAGCCTGCGGAGAGCTGCATGAACTGCTGGAGGGCCGCCAACGGCGAGTTCCACGGCGGCGGGACCAACGGCTGCAGACCGAAGTTCGAGACGGCCTGCTGCCAGTCGCCGTCGAGCTGCTTGAGACTGGGGACACAAAGGAAGCCGACCGCGTCCTCGGGAATCGCGGCCAAGGCGTTCTCCATCGGGTCCGCCGCCCGTGCCCAAGTAGGGAAAGCGGCTGTCAGACAAATCAGTGTCGCCAGAATACTACGGTACATAGGTCATACTCCTCTGCTTGACCAGTTCATTTCTCGGTAAGATGGGTAATCCGACATTAAACATACCATAGCTGAAAGCCGGCGTCGATGGTTCTCCAAGGGGTGTACAGAAAACCACAAGAAATGACGACGCGCGACGCTAGGACGGCTGCCACGCTACGGGTGCGCACTCACGCAGGATTCTAGCCCTGCGGGGGTGTGTTGCCGGTCTGTGGTGGTGGGGGAGCGGCGTCAGGTCGGGCGGATTCGGACTTCTGCTGGCCGGGCGGAAGAATGTTCGGATCGCCGGTCTTCGCGGACACGTCAATCTCGTTCTTGACGTCCTGGAGGCCTTTTTTGAATTCCACGACCGACTTCCCCACGGAGCGGGCGATCTCAGGAAGCCGGCGCCCGAAGATCAACAGGCCAACGAACAGAATGATCACCCACTCCCAGCCGCCCGGCATGCTGATGAATGCCAATATGTCTGTCATCGGAGTTCTCTGTTGCCAAGGCCTCGGTTGTCCCGCAGCGCGTCTTCCGATCAGTCGCTTCGACGCGCACCCTATCGCACCTCCCGGATATATTCGGCTAATTTATTATAGGTCTCCAGCTTCCTCCGTCGAGGGGAAAACCGGACAGATTGGCTGGGTGGCATGGGTCCGTTACGGGCCGAGCCCACGGCGAGGCCGGTAATGGACCCGTGCATGAGGTCCGGAAGGTCATGGCGCACGGGTCTGGCTCGCCTCGTTCCGAGG
>JAZDKM010000095.1:0-3797 GCA_043803085.1 Planctomycetota bacterium | reverse complement strand
TACGACGCGTCGGCACGGCCCCCGCTTGCACCACCACGAAGGCTCCCGCGTTGATGGCTTTCGAGGCTCAATCACACGGCCTGGGCACTCGCGGTCTACGCTTCGCCGCACGGGTTGCCCCGTTGCGACGCCAGACTCGCTTCCGGCCGCCGGCCCGGCTCTACCGAATCCGCCTGCGGCGGACAGGGTTCCATCGAAAGGTTTCTGAAACGTCTCCTACATCTCATCCTCCTTTCCCAAGCTTCGTGGCGCAAGGTGCATCCCATTCCGGGTGGCGCGATTGAATAATTGCCGAGCCGCCTCCGGTGTCGAGCGACGGTCGCCCGGCGGCCGGGCTGGACGTCGGCGTGATAGAAGGTCGCTCTGTTCAGCATTGTTCGCAGGTCCATATCCGAGAAACCGTCAAAGGGTGTAATCGAACTGCCGGGCGATGGCCGAGCAACGTGCGGCGATCGTCCTGCGAAGCACGCCGGGCAGCTCACGCTTTCGCCCGACGGAACGGGCGTTGACAGGCTTAGCCGGTCGGGCCATCACGCCGGGATCGCCGATGCCGCCGAAGGGGCCTCGGGGGTGGCGGGGGTCGAGCATCCTTTCATCGAAGGGCAGGCCGCAGCGGTCGCAGATTTCGCGGAGACGCCGATCCGGCTCGCGCACCAGGTCCTCGTAGCGGGTCACGTGAAGCCCGTTGATCCCGCACCAGGCCGTGAAGCTCAGCCAGCTCTCGGCGAAGTATTCGACGATCTCCCGGTCGCCCGAAAAGAGCGGAAGGTCGGGCACGATGGGTCGAACGAGCCGGCCCACGATTCCCCGCCACAATCGGAACATCCGCAGCGTCGAGACGGCCGCGTCGTACGGGTGGCGGATGATCGCGACCACCGGCTCGTCGGTCTTGATGAACCAATCGAGCAACCCGACGTTGGCCCACTCCCGGTCCGAGCGATAGGTCTCCTTGATGACCAGGTGCGAGAGGTTGTTGGCGACCGTTAGGTCGCGCATGTAATCGAGGAAGTCGGCCTCATGGCTGTGCGCCGGCGGGGGCATCCGCAGCAACCCGGCGGACCGTTGGAGCCGCCAAAACGTCCAGCGCAGGCCCCAGTTTGGAAACACGCGATGTAACCGGAACGGCTCACT
This sequence comes from Planctomycetota bacterium, assembly GCA_043803085.1. Classification (GTDB taxonomy): domain Bacteria; phylum Planctomycetota; class Phycisphaerae; order UBA1845; family UBA1845; genus JAAEQG01. The sequence goes on along the minus strand of JAZDKM010000095.1, from coordinate 2,666 downwards.
GAGTGACAGCACCCCCTCCCCCCCGGCCAGTAAGTAACTCAGCAGCGTGGTTCCCGACCGGGGTGGGCCGATGATGAAGATGGTGCGAAAAGGGATTCTCGCGCCAGCCGCAGTTGGCACCGTCTGCGTGATGGCTTGGATAGGTTCAGCGGCTGTTGGACCGGTCGGCACGGAGGCTGCTCCACACATTCGGGTTTCGGGCGCGGCTGAGAGGCGGCATCATCCCAGCCGGCGGCAACGGCTGCAACCGGCGACCATCCAAGCAGAAAACAGAAACTTGCAGTGTAAATGTGTTTATGTTCCAATAAACGAAACACATCCCGACCACCTATTTCGTCCGATATAACAGCAACCCGTCCGTCGGCGGGTCGTGGGTTACCGGCCGTCGGTGCAGCCTGCGGTGGGTTGGGACCGAAGAAGTGGAGTGACCTGGGCCGAGTCGGCGTTGACAGGCTGGCCGCGAGGCCGGAAGATACGCTGCGCTTTGCCTCAGCGGTGGATCGGCGCGGTCAAACCATCTGCGGTTGGGGGATAGGCGGCGTGTGCGGCGTCGGCCTAACCGGCAAGGCGGCTCCGATTATTGAACGCTACCGTCGGGGCCCCCGACCTTACCTTTGACGAAAGAGGCACGAAAGGGATGGAACGAAAGCGCCGGATCATCAACCTATGCTTGGCGGTCGGTTTCCTCGCCGCGGGCGGAGCGGGGTACGCGTGGCTGGTGTACACCAAGCCGGCCCCGGCCAAACGGCTCGCTGCCGACCGTGTCCTTGAGGTCGCGGTACTCCCGGTTGACGCTCATTTGGAGCGGACTCCGGTGATCGGCCACGGCACGGTCCAGCCGAAGCACCAGATCAACATCATCCCCCAGGTCAGCGGTCGCCTTACCCAAGTTCACGCCGACCTCGCCCAGGGGAAGGTGATCCCCAAGGGTACGCTGCTGTTTGAAATAGAGCCGACGGTGTACGAGGCCCGGGTGCGGCAGGCCGAGGCGGAGACGCGGGCGCTCGCAGCGGCATTGGAGCGGCACGACCAGGAGCTCGTTAACACCGATGCTCGGATCGCCAACGCCGAAGCCATGCTGGCGATCGACGAGGAGGATTACCGGACCTCGAAGGAACTGTATGAAGTCGAGAAGGTCGGCACGCGGCGTGACGTGGACATGGCCAACCAGAAGTATCTGCGGCAAAAAGGCGTCGTGGTCGATTTGACGAGCCAGCGTTCCATGATCCCGCACGTGAAGCTCGAGACGCAGGCCCAGCTTGACGCGGCCCGCGCGCGGCTTGCCCAGGCCCAGCACGACTTGGAGAACACCAAGATCGTTTGCCCGTTTGAGGCGCGGGTCGAGACGGTCTCGGCGTATAAGTCCCAGGTGGTCACGGCCCACTTTTCCATCGCCACGCTGACGGACATGGAGGCCTTCGAGATTTCAGTCGGCATCGATCCGCGGGAGCTTCGTTGGCTCGACGGCGCGATTCGCCCGGAAGCGCTGGGCAAGACCGCGGGTGAGGATTCGCCGACGGTGAAGGTCCAATGGTCCGTGCATGGAACGGCCCTGACTTGGGAGGGACGAGTCACGCGGTTCGAACGGGTCGATGAGGCCACGCGAACCGCGCGGATGGTGATCGAGGTGCGGCAGGTGGACATGGTGGCGACGATGGCGAGCGGGAGCGGCGAGTCTCCACCGCGGCTGTCGATCGGGATGTACTGCAAGACCGAGCTGCCCGCCGAGCCGTTGGTTGATGCGTTGATGGTCCCGCGGCACGCGATCTATGACAGTCGATGGGTCTACATATTCGAGCCGGACGCCGGTTCCGCCGGTTGCCCGGGTTCCCAGGGGACGACCGGGCGACTGGGACAACGGGCGGTTCCCCTGTTGCGGTCGTTGGGCGATTCGGTTCTCGTGGATTATCGCGGGCGCGGCGATGGGCAGGTCTGTGAACTCGCCGCCGGGGACCGGATCATCGTGTCCCCGCTGACCAAGCCGGTGGTTGGAATGAAGGTTCGGCTGCGGAATGAGGAGACGTCCGCGAGGGCCGACGCGGTCGGTGCGAGAATGGATCCTCGCACCAGCAATGTCGTGGCCGTCACCACCCTTGGACGAGGGCACGGAGGCAGGTAGCCCGCACAGGTATCCCTTCTCCGTTGTGGCAAAGGGCTCGGGGACGCAGAAAACATCTTCGGAAGCATGGTTGACGGAGGCGTTGGTTTCGGGTACACTTGAGCGGTCGTCTCTCGTCTCCGAACTCCGTTGCGGAGGGCACGCCATGAACGCCGGTCGAATCGCGTGGAGCATCGCGGGAGTGCTGTCGGTTTCGGTCGTAGCCTGGGCCGAACCGGCGACATGGGAGTTCGCAGGCATCGTAACCAGCGCTTACGCTCAAGAGGACCTGCTCGGGGGGTTGGTGAGTATCCGCGAACAAATAACTTCATCAATTACTTCTTGGGCCGAATCGTGTAATTCCACTCTCCATGAAACTGGGCTGGGGGCCAATTGATCCGGGCGAGTTGCTCGTCACTGACCTCCATGCCGGTTTCGTAGCGGTTGGGATCCAGGGCCGCCCGCACAGTCAGACCGGTTTTCGTGGTGGTGTTGCCGATCAGGTTCACGATGACTTCGTAGCTGGTCAACGGACGCCCGCGCCAGTTCTTGGTGATGAAACAGAACA
>JAZDKM010000094.1:0-3059 GCA_043803085.1 Planctomycetota bacterium | reverse complement strand
CCCAAGTTGCGCACTTCGGAAAAAATCCGATCGATTTTCGGCCGGTTGGCGCGCGGAATTCGACGCAAGTCCTTATTTCGTGGTAGTGGAAACCGCCGCGGGGCGGTGTAGTGGAAACCTTCCCTCTTGCATCGCCGCTGTTGCCTGGCATGCTGGATGTCAGGAGACGGCCGATGTTTCTGCGGCAGTACACACGGAAGAAGGCGGGCAAGGTCCATCGCTACTGGGCGTTGGTGGAGAGCCTGCGGACCGACCAGGGGCCGCGGCAGCGGGTGGTGGCGCATCTCGGGGAACTCAACCATAGCCAGCAGCGACGCTGGCAACGGACGATCGTCTTTTACAATCGGCATGGGGATGCCGAGCAATTGCGGCTGTTTCCCGACGACCCGAGCCTGTCGCTGCCGGACGATCCGGACATCGTCCGCGTGCGGCTGTCGACGACGGGCTGGACCAATGCCCGGGCCTTCGGCAACGTGTGGCTGGGGCTTTGGCTGTGGCGGCTTCTGAAGCTCGACGAGATCCTCGATCGGCATCTTCCCGCGGGGCGTCATACGGTGCGTCCGGCAGACGTCGTGGCGATCGAGGTCATCAACCGCCTTTGCGGTCCGGCCAGCGAGTTCGCGTTGGCCGAGCACTGGTACGCCTCGACGGGCCTGGAGGACCTGTTGGGAATTCCCGACGGCGAGATCACCAAGGACCGCTTGTATCGCACCCTCGATGCGCTGCGGCAGGCGAAGGACCCGATCGAGAACGACGTGAAAGACCGGCTCGGCACGCTCTTCGATCTTGCCTACGACGTGCTCCTGTACGATCTGACGAGTAGCTACTTCGAAGGCTTGGGGGAAGAAAACAAGCTGGCCAAGCGCGGCTACTCGCGCGATCACCGCGGAGACTGCAAGCAGATCGTGCTGGCCTTGGTGGTCACGCGTGAGGGATTTCCGTTGGCACACTACACGCTGGCCGGCAATACGCAAGACGTCCAGACCGTCGAGAAGATCGTCACCGCGATCGAGTCGCGCTTCGGCACAAGCCGACGGGTGTGGGTGATGGATCGAGGGATGATGAGCGAGGAGAACCTTCAGTTCCTCAGCGAGCCTGGCCGTCACTATCTGATCGGCACGCGGCGCAGCGAACTGGCCAACTTCCGCGACGCGTTATCGAGCGACGGCTGGCTGCCGCTGCGTGAGCACGTCGAAGTCAAGCCGGTCGAACGGGACAGCGTCGCGTATCTTCTGGCCCGCAGCACGCAGCGTAAGAAGAAAGAGCGAGCGATCCGCAAGCGTCAACTTGTGGGAATGCACCGCGCGCTCAAGGGTCTTGCCAAGCGTGTGCAGCAAGGCGGGCTCAAAGAGCGCGACAAGGTGCTGGAGCAGGTGGGGCGGCTGAAGGAACGCTACAGCCAAGCGGCCAGGCTGGCGAAGATCACGATCGCCAAACGCGGCACGCCGCACGTCGAGTGGAAATGGAAGTCGGAGGCGATCCGCGCGGCGCTGGTGCAGGACGGGGCGTACCTGTTGAAGAGCAACTACCACGGCTGGTCGCCGGAAGAGTTCTGGGAAACGTACATGCAGTTGACGGTGGCGGAAAAAGCCTTCCGGACGCTCAAGAGCGAACTCTTGATCCGCCCCATGTGGCATCAGTACGACGGGCGTGTGGAGGCCCACGTGATGGTCTGCGTGCTGGCCTACGCCTTGTGGAAGACGCTGGACCATCTGGCGAAGCAGGCGGGCCTGATGACCGAGATCCACAAGCCCGACACGAAGCGCGGCCGCGCCACCGCGAAGGCCCGGCCGATGAGCCCCGAGGTGATTCTCCGCGAACTGGCCAAGATCCAGATTGGCGACATCGTGCTGGACACCAGCGACGGCCGGCAACTGGCGCTGCGCCGGGTGGCCCGGCCGATGCCCGCGCAAGCGAAGATCCTGGCGGCGTTGAAACTGAACCTGCCGGAGCGGCTCAGCCCCGACCGGCTTTTGTAGTGAAGACTTTTGCCCCTGACGTGCGTAAACCCCGGGAATCACGAGCCCCCGAGCCTCCAAGTGCGCAACCTGGGCTAATGTCGGAGGCTTGCATTTCGAAAAACGCGAAGGCGTCTCAATCCCGGGAGGAACGGTGCGATGGACAGTCCTGTAGCGTGCTGGTGGCGGAGCCGCACTTTTCGGCTCATGGTCGTCTTCGCTGTGGCCTGGTCATGCGGCCTCGTCGCGATCGGGGCGGCGGAGAGGCCCAAGGATCAGGGCATCGACGCGAACATCGCCCTGGGGGCCAAGTACACGCTCTCGCCCCAGCCGAACTATCCCTACTGCACCGATCCCGGCGACACCGTCCAACTGACCGACGGCAAATCGACCACCGACTACTTCTGGACCCAGAAAGGGACGGTCGGATGGAGCGGCGCACCCTACGCGGTGGTGACGGTTGACTTGGGTCGGGTCGAGCCGATCTCGGGCGTGGCCATGACCACGGCGGCCGGGGTGGCGGGCGTGCTCTGGCCGGCCTCCATCCACATCCTCACGAGCGACGACGGGAAAAACTACCGCGACGTGGGCGACCTGGCCGCGCTCGACCAGAAGCGGCACGGACCCTGGCCCAAAGGCTATGCCATTCGCCGCCTGGCCACCGATGAGCTCGCGACCCGGGGCCGATACGTTCGCTTCATGATTATCCCACTTTCCGGCTGCTCCTACATCTTCGCCGACGAGGTGGAGGTGTTCCGCGGGCCGAGCGACCTTGTCCAGCGGGACCCGGGCGGCAAGCCCGTCGGCGACGTGGCGGAGATTTTCCAGCAAGGCCGGATCAGCCGCGCCCTGGCGTTGCGCTTTGCAGCCGACGGCCAGGCGCTCGAGAAAGCGATCCGCGAGTCGCCGCAAGTCAACGAAGCGACGAAGAAGCGGCTGCTGGCGGACCTGGCCGCTGCGCGTGAAGGGCTGAAGCCGAGCGGGGCGCGACAGGACGCCACGTTTCGGGCCGTGTTGCCGATGGGGGACGCGCATGCGAAGCTCTTCGGCGTGCAGGCCGGACTCTGGCGTGCCGCCGGCGCAGCCCCGTTGACGGCAGCG
>JAZDKM010000093.1:0-5946 GCA_043803085.1 Planctomycetota bacterium | reverse complement strand
CGCCTGCCGCCCCCGCGGGGCGCCGGGCTGTCGCCACGGGTGGATTCATTGACCTTCCGCGGCTCGCAGTGCTAGCCCACGCGGGTCTTGCCCGCGCGATATGTCAAGGACGGAACCCGTGGAAGGTGGTTTCCCCTCTTCTCTTTTCGCCCCGGAGGGGCGAAGGAGGCTCCATCGGTGCGCCTCCATCGTTCCTCCGCCCCTCCGGGGCGGGTCTGTTGAACCACGATCCCTTCCACGGGTTGCGCTGCGCCCGGCCTGCGGCGGGCTGCGCTTCACCCGTGGCTACATTCCTCCGCCCCGCTGGGGCGGTATCGTAAATGCGCGCCCGCTTCCACGGGTTGCGCTGCGCCCGGCCTGCGGCGGGCTGCGCTCCACCCGTGGCTACAACCCTGCGCCCCTTTGGGGCGAAGCGGCGGGCGAGCGGGATCCGAAACACTCCTCCGCCCCGGCGAGGCGAAGAACGCTCCCCAGGAAGGTCGGCAGAGCTGCAGACGACGAGTGACTACCCCGGATTTCTCACCATCATTGGGTGGGACAGGACAGGGCGCGCGGGGTGTAGGGCGGGCTTTGCCCGCCGAGAACGTAAGCGGCGGGTAGAACCCGCCCTACGCGTGGTGAGAAATGCAGGCTACAGCACCGTGGAACTCCAGCTTCAACCGGCTGTCGAAATCGACCCGCAACGCCCCTGCCTGTCGCCAGGCAGGTCTGACTGGTGGACGCGGCCTGACGATCTCTGGCGCGGCCGCCGGTCACCGCCCAGAAATGGGGATAGGCACGCGGGTGAGTTTGTCCAGCCATGGAAGCTCCGCGCGTCTCCGCCGGTTGTGACTCAAACCAGGGTGCAACTGGAGTGAGCCAGTCCCCATTTCACATGGCCGGGTCCACCCTTGACTCGCCGCGCGGGTGAATACCCGGTGTCGCCGCCGGCTACGAGCTCGCAGAGCGAGCCACGCGGGTTGGCGGTTCAAGGTCCGATCGAGCGGCCAATGTGGATTATAACATCATATAAGGCAATAAATTACGCACAAAACCGACCGCAGCTCATTTTTTGCCTTGGAATGGACACGGAGTTAAGGTAAAATGAGAATGGAATAGTTCTGGAGGAGCTTTTGTCGCCGCTGAGCGACGCAAACCTGCATGAGGGGAAACCCTAAGACCAATTATAGGAGTGTAGGCGAATTTGGAACCAGCGGCGCTGCGAGGGGAAGCGAGGTCGGGGTTGAAGGCCATGGCCGACCGATGGTTGCAACGGGAGGGGCGGCGGGCGTTTACGCTCGTCGAACTTCTGGTTGTGGTTGCGATCATAGGGATTTTGGTGTCCCTGCTGCTGCCGTCGTTTCGCCAGTTTCGCGAGCACGCCCGGACCGTAGCCTGTCAGACGCAGATGGCCGCGTTAGATAAGGGGCTTATTAACTATGCCCTCGACCTCGATGCTTTTCCCATCACCGCGGACCCCACCGGCAAACCGGTAAGCTGGCGTTACGGCGGCTGGACCGGCAACAACTTGCGGCTGAAGTCGTACGAAGGGGGGGTGTACTACATTCCCACCGGCAAGCGTCCCCTGAGCGTTTATATGTTTCGGAGCACGCCGCTCGGGGAGGAGACCCGGCTGCCTGCGTTTCACTGTCCTTCGGACGTGCGCACCTGGTGGGCGGGGCCGACGAGCGTGGCGGCGAGCGAGACGCCCGCTTATGAGAATTTCGGGACCAGCTATAACCTGAACTGGCAGTGGTTTGCGACCCAGACCGTCGTGCCGGGGCTCCCCTATGGACAGAATCGGCTGGTGCACCGCGTCCCGCGCGGTGAGCGCCTCTGGTGGAAATACATGCAGCAGAACGTCTCGCGGTTCGTGACCTTGCTCGAAAACCCCGCCGACTTCGCGCTGACCCATCGCCTCCAACTGGACGGCAATCACCGGAAATTCTCCAAACACAACTTCGCGTTCCTGGACGGACACGTCGAGTACGTGTACGCCGATACCCATTACCTCCATGAACGCGGCTGGACCGTCGTCGACGAGACGCCTCCCTATAAAGAATGGTGGCCTGACTAAACGCCCCCATCGATCTGCGCTTTCGGACATTCCTGCTGTACCCGCACGAAGGTAAGCACGTGGAGGCTTGTCGTGCGCCGGCCTGCCCGGCACCTCGGCCGATTGACCGACGACGGATTCACGCCACAATGGCGCCCCGGAGCCTATGGACCTGATCGTTGCCGAAAAGCTGACCAAGGTTTTCGCCATGCCGGACGGCAGCGACAAGCGGGCCGTTGACGAGCTCAGCTTTGCCGTCCAACAGGGCCAGGTCTACGGACTGCTCGGTCCCAACGGGGCCGGCAAGACAACGACCTTGCGTTTGCTGAGCGGACTGATGGCCCCGACGGCCGGGCGCGCGACCGTAGCAGGGCACGACGTGGCCCAGGAGGCCGATGCCGTGAAGCGTTCCATCGGGTTTCTCACCGCCAACACCGGGTTGTATCATCGTTTGTCCGCGCGCGAGCTGTTGACCTACTTCGCGAAGCTTCACGGGATTCAGGGGGGGCTGGCGGCCGACCGGGCGGCCCACCTGATCGACTGGCTGGACATGGGCAGCTTCGCGGACTTGAGATGCGGCGCCCTGTCTACCGGGCAGCGGCAACGGGTGAACATCGCCCGGGCCCTGGTGGGCGATCCGCCGATTCTGATCCTGGACGAGCCGACGCTGGGTCTGGACGTGCTCAGCAACCGGGTCATTCTCGATTTCATCCTGCGCGAGCGCAACGAAGGCAAGACCGTGTTGCTCTCCACGCATTACCTGGACGAGGCCGAGTCCATGTGCGACCGTATCGGACTGCTGCACCACGGTCGGCTGGTCGCGGAGGGCCCCCTGGCCCGGTTACAGGCCCAGGTCGGTGAAGAACGCTTGAGCAACATCTTTCTCAAAGTGGTGGGCGCGCCGGTCCCTCAGACGCGGAGCCGGGGATGACTTTTCCGAGCCGTATCTGGGTCATCTACGTCAAGGAGCTGGTGGACATTCTCCGCGATCGCCGCACGCTGATCGCGATGATCCTGGTCCCGGTGTTACTCTACCCGCTGCTGATGCTGGGGGTGGTCCAGGCCGTCAGCGTGCAGGAATCCTCGCTGCGTCAGGATCCCATTGTCATCGCCACCCCCGATGCCGCCCAGAGGGCGTTCCTCGACGGCTTGATCCAGGCGGACCACGAATGGCTGAAGCTGGAGTCGAACGCGACCAGCAACGGGGTCGTGAAAGAGGAGAACCGCCCCCAGGCGCTCGAGGCCCGAGTGCTCGATGCTTCGGGCGATCCGGCTAAGAGGACCCTGGAGCAGCTCGTCCGCGCCCGCGAGATCCACGTTGGCGTGCGCATCGCCGGCTATCAGAACTTCCATCCTTTGACGGGGCACCTGAATTTCGAGCTGGCCTGCGATCCTGAAGAAACGCGCAGCCATCTGGCCGCCACGCGCCTCACGGAAGTGTTCCAGCGCACCGAGGAGAGACTCAAACGCGCGCGTTTGGAGAACCTCGGCGTCCCCGAGGAGTTGCTCAAGCCGATCAGCCTTCAGCGCGTCGACCTGCCCACTCCCGGTTCTGTTCTCAGCCAGATCCTGCCCCTGATTCTCGTGCTGATGACCATTACGGGTGCGATTTACCCGGCCATCGACCTGACCGCGGGCGAGCGCGAGCGGGGTACGCTGGAAACCCTGATGGTCTGCCCGGTGCCCGTGATTCAGCTCGTGGCCGGTAAGTTCCTGGTGATCACTACCATTGCCATCATGGGCGCGGTGCTCAACCTGGCCAGCATCTCGGCCACGGTTTACTTCGGGGGGTTTCAGGCGGCGCTCTCGGGGGCGCAGGGGACGTCCTTTCCGTTTGCCGTCTTTCCGATCATCCTGGTGGCGCTGATTCCGTTTGCCATTCTTTTCTCCGCCGTCATGATCGCGGTGTGCAGCTACGCGCACACCTTCAAGGAAGCTCAGAACTACATCACGCCGATCATCTTGGCCGCCTTGGTGCCCGGGGGCATCGCCGCCCTGCCGGCGACCAAGCTGGCCGGCCCCATGCTGGTTATGCCGGTGGCCAACATGGTCCTGCTCACCCGGGAACTCCTCTTGGGCGCGTCGGAGGGCCGCATCCTCGGCGGCAACGTCACCTGGACGGCCCTGGTGTGGGTCCTGGCGTCGACCGCGTTATACGCTGCCGCGGCCGTGGCCGTCGCGGCGAAGATCTTCGGCACCGAGTCGGTGATCTTCGCCGACACGGGTTCACTCCGTTCCGCCTTTTCGCGCCGGTTGATCCGCCCGGCCCCGCACCCGAGTGTGTCCATGGCAGCGCTGGTGGTCGCCCTGCTGTTCCCGACGTGGTTCTATTTTCAGCACGGTCTCCAGGGGGCCGCCCAAGGCGATTACGTCACGCTGTTGCGTGCGACCTCCCTCTGGATGCCGCTCCTTTTTGTTGGGGCGCCCTTATTGGTGTTGCGCTACTGGAAGGTGAACGTCGCCCGCACGTGGCGCTTGCGGGGCACGGGCTGGCGATTCTACGTGGCGGCCGTGCTCATCGGCCTGACCGTCTGGGTGCCGCTCCGGGAACTCTTCCTGCTGCAAACGAAGGTGCTCCCGCTGCCTCCCCAAGTCCTCGAAGCGGAGACCTCGTTCAACGCGGCACTGGCCTCCCTCTCTCCCTGGCTGGCGTTGCTGATGATCGCGGTGATTCCCGGCACATGCGAGGAGTTGTTCTTCCGCGGGTTCCTGATGAGCGGCCTGCGGAGTGCGGCCCCGAAATGGACCGCGATTTTCGTGACTGCGTGCGTGTTTGGGATTTTCCATTGGTATTTTTTCAAGATTCCCTTGACGGTCCTTCTGGGGATCGTGCTCAGCTACCTTTGCTGGCAGGCGGGGTCGATTGGGCCGGCCGTCGTGGCCCACGTGCTCCATAACGGGTTCGTGGTCGTGCGCACCCGCCTTCCGGACCTCAACGGCCTATTGGGCATGAACGCGGACGACCCTCTGGTCCATCTACCGATCACGGTCATTCTTCCCGCCCTTGCCCTGACCGTCCTGGGCCTCGCCCTGTGTCGACAGGCGAATACAGACCTCGACCCAGCCTCGGACACGCGAGCAGCCATGCACCGCAGTTAGGTAGCGTCGCCCCTTGGGGGCGGCGCCATGAGCCCTGGTGTGGTCTGAGACTATCGCCCCGCAGATTGCGGACGCAGCTCACAGAACACGCTCGAGCCATCGACCTGTTCCACATTGGCCGGGACCCCCAGCCGGGAGGCCAGAGCCAGAAACTCACCGGGTTCCACGGTGGTCGCCTTGAACCCGTCTTTGCAAACGATGACCCCGTCGTGCGTCTGTGCCCAATCTATTTTGCCGATCAGCCCGTGCTGGGCTTGCAGCTCAAACCATTCGAGCCGGGCGTCCCAAAACCGGTCTGCATAACTCGAAAAGAGGACGGTCCCTCCCGGCCGGGTCACCCGCAGGCTCTCTCGGAGCAGGTCGTGCCGGCACACCTTAAACGCCGAGATTCCGTTTTGGAGGCAGAGCACCACGTCAAAGACCGCGTCCCGGAAGCCCAATGCCACGGCATTCATCGCCAGGAGACGGTAGTTGGAGAATCCGGTCAACCGGCTTTGAGCAAGACGAAGGCTGGACCAGGAGGTGTCAATCCCCACGAGCACGCCGGTCTTGGTCACCAGGCGTTCGAGCACCCGTCCGTAGCCGCAGCCCAACTCCAAAACCGCGTCACCGGGACGGATTTTTTCGAGAACGTACTGGATTTCAGCCTCCAGGTATTGCCGGACGCGAGGTGGAGCGAGTTCGTAGCATCGTTGCAGGCGCTCGGCCGAAAGCTTGTCGGAGTAATAATCAGCCATATCTTCCTCAAGACGGCGTTACGCGGCGTCCGGTCGCGGCCGCATCGACATGTGCCGATGGAAGTTGACGAAGGT
>JAZDKM010000092.1:0-5411 GCA_043803085.1 Planctomycetota bacterium | reverse complement strand
TGTGGTTGTGGTCGGCCACCAGAATGGTACAGGTGTGGTCCGCCATGCCGGCGCGGGCCACGGCCTCACCCATTAGCCCGATCTGGCGGTCGAGGTTGCGCAGAGCGTCGCGGTACGACCGCGAGTCGCATCCGTAGCGATGACCGATTTCATCCACGCCGGGGAAATACGCATGGATCAGGACCGGCCAGCGGCCGCGCCGCCTGGCTTCTTCCGCGATGATGTCAAACCGCCATGGCATGAGTTGGTCCGTAGCCTTGTATCCGCCGAAGAACCAGCGGATGCCTGAGGTTGCCCAGTTGTCGATCGTCCGTCCCACGCCGCGGCGGATAGCACACTGAATCGACACGGTGAACTCGTCGCCCAGGAGTTCGTAGACCGTGGGCATCATGATGTCGGCGTCCGCATCGCGGTAGGTCGCTATCGTCTTGTAGTCGCGGTACCAAAGCGAATAGCGGTCGAACCATTGGTTCCCCATGATGCCGTGACGGCTGGGATGGCAACCGGTGAGGATGGTCGTCAGATTAGGGTAGGTCAGCGAGGGTAGGGAGCAGCTCGCCCGGCGGACACGCACGCCGTGTTCGATCAAGCCGGCCATGTGCGGCAGTTCGCCGGCTCGGAGCATGTCGTCCATGACCGGCTCGGCCAGTCCGTCCGCGGTGATGAGCAGAACGGCGGCTCGGGGTCGGGCCACCGACTCGTCCAAGCGGATGCGGGAGTGGTAAGCGGGCGTGCAACCACCCAACCACAAGAGGGCCACTAAGACGCCAAGACACCAGGAGGAATGGAGAATGGAGGATGGAGAATGGAGAACAAAGAATAGAGCAGTGAGCCTAGCGCTCCAACGCAGCTTAAGTTTCGGGTGTGCCACTGCTCTGTGAGCAGTGCTTTCCAGGAAGACTCCTGCGACCGGCACTGCCGAAACGGCAGTGGCACACAAGTGGGGTCGACTCCGAACCCGCAGGCTAAGGTGCGTCGGAGCACTAGCAGCCTGTGGTGAAAGTGGCCAAGAGCGCTGTGGCACGGGCATCTTGCCCGTGGAAACACAGGCTGGAAGCCTGTGCCACAACTTTTGCCACGGGCTGCTAGGGGGCAACGCCTACCCGAATCCTGCAAGGCGAGTCACGCTCCCCTTCGGTCTACCCCCAATCATTCGCCTAGCGTTGTCCATGCGCCATCTTCCGTTCTCCATTCTCCATTCTCAATTGTCCATTCTTGGTTTGATGCGATAGATGGTGAAGGGCGGCCAACGTCCATCGCGCCGTTCTTCGGGCGGGTAGACCCGCTCGGCCAGATCGGGAGCGGCCTCCAGGTTCCGGGCCAGCAGGGTGTGGTCGGGATCGGTGATGACGAACGCCGCCCCGAAATGGTCACGGATGTCTTCCAGCCGCACCTCGACGGTCTGCTTCTGCAGCTTCCCCTTTTCGTCTGGAACCTCGACCGTGGCGGTCACGGGGAAGCGCTTAGACTGGGTAATCTTCACGTACCGCTCCCACAGTATTGGATCGTGCACCTGCGAGAACTTAGGGTCCAACCCGACAATGTAGCGGTTGTAGTGGTTGTAATAAAAATACACCGGGAACACGTCCCAATCGTCAGTGAAGATGATGGCATCCTGCGGGCTGTTGGCTTGCACGAAGGCCATCGCCCCACGCACGGCGGGCAAATCCCAGTTGCACCGGGTGGACCGTTGCACGTCCACAAGCTGACCTGCCCCGCCCAGGACCAGCGCCAGCACGAACGCCGTGCCCGTCACCACGGTCGTAAGCGCCGGCAACAATGGGCCGCCACGGAGGCTCGTGGTTTCCTTGGATCGGAGCGCACCGCCCATCCCGGGCAGGACCACATAAGCAAGGCCAAGGGCAAGCCAGGCCCAAAGTGGGACATGGCTCGATGCGTGTGGCAAGTCCCCTGTGTTGAACGCCAGTATTATTGGACTAAAAGTGGCGAGGAGTAACAAGGCCCCGCAAAGCAGGTTCGCTCCTCCCGCCAGCCAAGGGGGGAGCGGGAGCTGGGAGCCCCGAAACCGCCACACCTGCGACATCGGCCCCAAAGACACCAAGGCCACGACGAACGCCCATACCGGCCACTCCGCGATAAACGGCTCGATGCCCAGGCGCCGCCCGCGAGCAAAGAGTAGCGCGATCCCTGCGGCGGCGACCATGCTGGCGGCTCCCAGGGCCATGAGCCACAGGCGGACCGCTCCGACCTGCCGGGCGGCTTGACGGGCGCTGTCTGCCACACGGTCCAGCAACGGGGCCAGCAAATAGGCCGAGGTCAACAGCCCGAACGGCGGCCAGTACTCGATGAACCGCCGTTGCCGAAAGGCCATAGTTAGGAAAACGAGGTTGATGACCAGGACCGCCGCCTCCCTGACATTCAGCCGCTCGCCCATGCGCATCCGGGCCACCACCGCCACCACCAGCAGGCTCAGGGTGAAGCCGAAATAGACGAAAACCAGCTCCCACAGCTTGCCCTCGTACGACTTCCATTCCCGGCCAACGGGGATGTCCGGGGTCAGACCCGAGCCGAAAACCTGGATTCTCAGAAAATCCGGCGCCCCGGCACCGTAGGGGTGGGTGAGCAGGCCGGCGAGCAGGCCCACCAACGCCCAGGCGGGGAGCTCCCAGGAGACGCGGTCGCCGTCCTCGCCGAGGAGGCCGACCGCAAAGTATGCCCCCACCAGCACCGGCACATACATCACGGCGCCGAGGTAAAGGTGGACGTACAGGGCGGTGACCAGTGCGCACCAGGCGTATCGCCGGCGGAACATGAGCAGCAGGATCGCCAGCATGCACGCCAGCGACGGAGCAATGGCCCGAATGAAGGCGTGCCGGCCGAAGAACTGCCCCGGCATGACCAGGTACAGACCCAGCCACAGCCACCGAAAACGCACCCGCTGCACCATCAGCAGCAGGTGGAACAGCACCATCGACAGGGCAAAGCAGAAGGTGATCCCCCACTTGGCCCCCATGAGATCGTCACCGCGCAACCAGCGGCCGGCATACACGAACGGCACCATCAAGGCGTGAAAGCCCCAATGGTGGCTGACAAAACGGTCGGCGAAGATGGTGGTGGTCAGCCATTTGAACTTGTGGATCAGGCCGATCTGCGGCAGCAGGACGGCCATTTTGGCGTGATAAAAATCGTCGTACCCGGGCAAGCCCGTGTCGGAGCCGTAGACGAAGGTCATAACCGCAAGGCCGGTGACGAAGACGGCGGCCAACTCGGGCACGTGCCACCATGACCACCAGCGTGGCAAGGGCGGCCCGTCCCAGAACGAGCCGCCGGTTCTCGGATAACCTTCCAACTCAGGCTGGATGCTTGATGTTTCTGCCACCGCGCCGATCACTTCTGCGTTCTCTCCCCCGCGCCGCCGGAGCCCCCGGCCCGGCACGAAAAGACGAATATCGCTGGAGTGAACGCACCGTCAAGGGGAGCGAAAGGGTAATCGGTTTGACCTCGACCCAGTTGGCCAAATCGACCTAGTGGTTCATGACACTTGAAATTGTGGTTGCCGGCGAGTGTGCCACTGCTCTTGAGCAGTGGCCTTTCGACGCTGGACACTGCTCAAGAGCAGTGGCACCCATCGACGGATGGGCAGCAACCCGCAAAATCAACGTTGACGGAGCACTAGGATATATCCGCGCCCGTCGAAAACGCTCCCAAGGGGGGGTATGATTCCACGGGTGATGAGAACCGCCGCCGTTTTCGCCGCCGGGCTGGCCGCCCTACCACTGGCCTTCGTGGTCATCCGGGTGGTCGACCCACTCATTCCTTATGCCTGGCGAACGGGCTGGCGGTTCATGGCCGTCGTAGGCATTCCAGCCCTGGTCTGCGGCTTAACGTACGCGTGGACAGTGGGACCGCCCCGACCGCCTCCCGAGCGTTGCCCCCATTGCGGGACTCCGGTGGACGATCCCAGCGAGCCGAATTGTCTCGAATGCGGCCGGCCCCGGGCCTCCGGCTGAACCCGGGTGGCACACTTACCACGTTTTCGGCCTTTACCAGTGCCGTTCTGAACTGATGCACCCCCAGGGTTACCATCGCGGAACCGCCAGCCCGGGCGGACGATCGGTTTGAGACGTTGGCAGGAGGTGGCGTTGCCCAAACGGCCGGCGCGTTCAAGTCACAGTGTATTTTCGGGCACGCTCCGCGATAATCGGGGCCGGTCCGGATATCCAGCCTGCCCGGGCGACGCAGGAAATATGGGCCACATCTTGCCAAGGTCGCAAGCAGGGGCTAGAATAGAACACTGGCGGGCGTCACCTGAGGGATCGGCGCCGCCCGGCTCCGCAGCACAGTCTAATCTCGAAGGGAGGTGCGCCGTGAAGCGCCGTTTTCACGGGCGGCTATCCAGGGATGGACCGTGTTTGCAGGCGGGACGTGCCGGATCGCGCTCAGTCGCTTGGACAGGAGGGGGAAGAGAGATGGACGAGGAGGAGGAAGAAGCCGCAGACAAATCTGCTCGGGCTTCTTTTCGGACCCATCGCCGGATCTCGGGGATCAGGGCGGTGGTGATGGTTCAACCGTTTCGACCGGCGCTGCTGCCGGGCTTAGATGCGCCAGTGATTAAGACAGGAGGAATCATGGTGACCAGGTCAAGATGCCATCGTTTCGTGTGTAGCGGGTTTGGCGTAATGGTGCTCGCCGCGGGGGCTGGGGTGCCCGCCGCGTTCGCCCAGAGCTGCGCCACCTTACCGCCGGACCTTACCATGGTGGACTGCAACGGCAACGGGGTGCCCGACATCTGCGACACGAGTTGTAGCGCCACCAACCCGCACACCGGGAACCTCTGCTTGGTGGATTTTCCGCCCGGGGATCCGCTGCCGACGTGCGGCCTCTCGGCGGATGTCGACGCTGACATCATCCCCGACGAGTGTGATTTCCAGGCGGGCGAGAATCCCTGGAACGGGTTCCAGCCCAATCCGCCGTTCAGCAGTGGGCGGCCGGTGTCCCAGATCGATTATGATGGCGACGGGATCTACTGGGAGAACCCGAAAGGAACCTGCACGATCAGTGCCCCCGGCTGCCAGACAGGTGATTTGTTCAATGATAGGACGGTGAAGTGCACCCCGTCGTCTACCGGGAACCCGGAGGATGGTTACGTCGTCAGTGAGCTGTTCCGGACGCTGGGGGGTGAACTGGATTGCGGTGGGACGATCTACTCGTTGTCCTTCAGTCCCAAGCCCCAAGACGTCACTTCCAAGCGGGACTGGGAGTTCTTCATCTACGACGGGCGGACCGACGCCAAGGTGGTCCAGCTCGAGTTCGTCTCCACCCGCTCGGCGCGGTCCGGGATCACCAAGGGTCGTATCCTCGTCAAGAACCCCGTGGGCTCGGGGTGGTTCAACACCGCCGTGGTGATGACCGCAGGTCTGTGCTACGACGTGCAGGTAGTGCTGGACAAC
>JAZDKM010000091.1:0-4786 GCA_043803085.1 Planctomycetota bacterium | reverse complement strand
CGTTGGGCCTCGCCGCCTGACAGGGTGGCGCTGCCGCGGCCAAGTGACAGATACCCGACACCGACCTCGCACATGAACTTGAGGCGTTCGGTGATTTCGCGCACCAGCGGTCCGGCGATGGCGCCGCGCTCGCCTTCCGGGCGCAGCCCGTCGAAGAAGCGATAGGCCGAGCCGATGTCCAGACGGCAGAGGTCGGCGATGTTGCGGTCCTCGACCAGCACGTGCAGGGCCTCTGGGCGGAGCCGGGCGCCGCCGCAGGCGCGGCACGGGGCCTCGCTGAGATAGGCGTGCAGGCGCTGTTTGACCGATTCGGACTCGGTGGATTCCCAGCGGCGTTTCAGGTTGGGCAGCACGCCTTCAAAACGGTGCCCGTACGCCTTCTGGTCGGCCCGCGTGGTCCCGTGCAGCAGAACCTTGACCAGCCGCTCGGGGAGGTTGCGGAAGGGGACGTCGGGCGGCACCTGAAACGCTTCGCAAAACTCCTTGATGGTGCGGACGTAGACCTCGTTGAGGCGTTTGCCGCTCTGACGCCAGGCGGCGACGGCCCCGCCGGCGAGCGTCCGGTCGGGATCAGGCACCATCAGTTCGGGGTCGAATTCGAGCACGGTGCCCAGCCCGTTACACGCCGGGCAGAGGCCGTGCGGCGAGTTGAAGCTGAACAAGCCGGGGGACAACTCGGGGAGCGTCGTGTCCGGGTGCTCGGGGCAGGCGAAATGTGCGCTGAAAAGATGATCGGCGCCCGCGTCGTCGTCGGCCAGCACCGAGATCAGCACCCGGCCGTTCGAGAGGCCCATGGCCAGATCGACGCTGTCGGCCAGCCGGGTACGAACCTCCGGTTTCACGGTGAGCCGATCGACGACGGCCTCGAGGGTGTGCTTTTGGGCCGGGTCGAGCGGCGCGAGATCGTCGAGGTGTTGCACGCACCCGTCGACGCGGACGCGGACCAACCCCTGTTTGACCAGGTGCTTGAGAACGGCCTGGTGATCGCCCTTTTGCGCGCGCGCCAGGGGGGCCAGGACCAGGAACCGCCGACCGGCGGGCAGGTTGAGCACGGCATCCACGATCTGGGCGGTGTTGTGCCGGACGATGAGGCGGCGACAGGTCGGACACACCGGCTGTCCTACTCGGGCAAACAGGACGCGCAGGTAGTCGTAGATTTCGGTGGTGGTGGCCACCGTGGAGCGCGGGTTGGTGCTCGCCGAGCGCTGCTCAATGGCGAGGGTGGGGCTCAGGCCGTCGATACGGTCCACGTCGGGCTTTTGCATCTGCTCGAGGAACTGGCGGGCGTAGGCCGACAGCGACTCGACGTACCGGCGCTGCCCCTCGGCGTAGAGGGTGTCAAAGGCCAGGCTGCTTTTGCCGGAGCCGCTCAATCCGGTGATGACGGTGAGGCGGTTTCGGGGAATCTCTACGGTGATGTTTTTGAGATTGTGCTGCCGGGCACCCACCACCCGGATGGCCCTAGATTCGGTGTAGGCCTCGTCCACGTCGGGCTCCTGCTGCACCACCCCAGTGTACGCCTTGGCCGTGCGCGCCAACCCGCCAGGATAGGAAACCGCCGCCGAGCACGCAACGAGTCGAAACGTGGCGGGACCCCCGGGGGCGACGTCAAAATCCTGCATGGGTCAGGGAGGGCGAGGCTCCTGCCGAGCCGAAAAATGCGGCTCGGCAGGAGCCTCGCCCTCCCGACCGGCCGTTCGGGCAGAGCTCCAGTACTTACACACGAACTTGACGCCGACCTGACCAGTGGGGGTCCGGCCTGAGGCTGGATCGGCGCGCACGAAAAACGGCAGGTGGGACGTTTGTCCCACCTGCCGCCGGTCGGCATGCGGTATCCCATCGCCCGATCGGTGTACTGGGGAGAGTGTCACCTGGACCGTGGGCCGCGTGTGCGTCGGCGACCGGGTCCACGTGCCGCCCTCCCGCGGTTACGCGCGGGTGACGGGCAGCCCCGTCACCGGGGACTAGAAGTTCACCTTCAGGTCGAAGTTCGAGGCCAGCAGCCGGGCCTTGGTCACCGGGATGTACGGATCGTTGCTGATCTTGGTGACAAACAGCGTCTCGTAGCCGATCATGTTCACCACCGGGGACCGGCCGGCCGACACGCCGTCCTCGGGGATGCGCAGCAGGTGCCCGCTCCAGTTGCAGAGGTAGGTGCCCGGTTCGTTGACGTTGTCCCACGGGATCGTCGTCGGGCAGGTGTTGGGGTAGTGCTGGAGATTCGTCATCGTCGCAGTTTGAGTGCTCATAAACCGTTCCTCCTTCAGGAACCAATAGGGTCAGAATGTGTCAGAACAACGGGACCGCACGCCGATTCCTTGTTCGCGGCTACCGATGGGCGACCCTCGCATAAACCATCTTGACCGGAATATCGACGAAAGCCCCGAGCGCCTAAAACACTTTTCTCCGAAAAATCAGCGGGCTGCACCCGGCGCGTTTGCGACCGCTTAATGCAGGATTCACGACCCTCCCGAAAACCGGTAGAATCTGCGCCCGGCAGAATCTGCGCGGAGAGCAACGGGATGGTTTCGATATCCGTTCCCCAACTGTTTCTCGCGGTCCTGGCGACGGTGATTCTCAGTGCGGTCACCACCGGCGTCGCGCTGCGCGTGCGCTACCGGGCGCAAGGCGTCGGCACGGTGGTGCCGATTCTGACGGCCCTGACGCTGGTGCTGAACGCCGGCACGCTGATCTGGCGGGCGGCGCTGGTCTCCGACGCGCGGCACATATTGGCCAATCGCTTCGATGTCACCCTGCTCTTCGCCACCCTGGTGGGTGCGGTGGCGTTTCACAGCCAATTGCGCCCGGCCATTCGCGGACTGGACACGTTCATGCTGCCGGTGGCCTTGTTCGTCCAGGTGTTCGCGTTTCTCGGCATGCGCGAGCCTCAGTTGCCCGGCCACATCCATTCCTGGTTCGTGGTGCACCTGGTCACCTGGGTGGTGGGGGCGACCCTTCTGGTGTGCGGCGGGGTGGCCGGCGGGGCCTACCTGCTGATGAATCACGCCTTGCGCAGCAAGCAACGGTCATCTCTGCTCTGGCGCCTGGCCCCGCTCGAAGACTGGGAACGCTCGGGCCGCTGGAGCATGCTGCTGGGGTTCCTGTGCATGACCTTCGGCGTGCTGACGGGCATCTGCCAGGCGTATCGTTCGGACTGGCGGCCGCGGCACGATTGGCTCACCGACACGTTCATCATCGGCTGCGCCATGCTTTGGACCCTCTACGCGATCGGCATTGCGGCGATGTGGATCGTGCCGCGCTTCCGCGGCCGGCGCTCGGCGCAGCTCGCGGTGGTGAGCGGGGTGATGTTGGTGGTGGTCTTCCTGATCGTGGAGAAGCTCTCCGGGGTACACCGATGAGAATCGCGGTCGTCGGCTGCAACCACCGCACCGCACCGGTGCAGGTCCGGGAGCGATTGGCCTTCAACGACGCCCAGGCCGCCGAAGCTTTGGAGATCTTCAAGCGCGAGTATCCGCACGCCGAAGCGGTGATCTTGTCGACGTGCAACCGCACCGAGCTGTACGTGGCGCGTCCGCTCCACGGGGCCCCCCGCCTCGCCGAAGCCGTCCAGTGGCTGGCCCGGCAGCGTCAGCTCGCGCCTGAGGACATCTCCGAGCATCTGTACCACTACGAACAGAGTGAGGCGGTCACGCACCTTCTCCGCGTCGTGGCCAGCCTCGACTCCATGGTGGTGGGTGAGTCGCAGATCCTCGGCCAAGCCAAGCAAGCGCTGGCCCTGGCGGACCGGCAGCACGCCTCAGGATCGCTGCTCCACGCGCTGTTTACCCGGTCGTTCGCCGTAGCCAAGGAAGTACACACCGCCACGGGCATCGGCGAAGGCCACGTAAGCGTGGGCAGCGTCGCCCTCGATTTCGCCGGCCGCATCTTCTCCCACTTCGACGATAAGACCGTCCTGATGATCGGCGCCGGCGAGATGGGCGAGTTGACCCTGACCCATCTGCTCAGCAAACGCCTGCGGCACGTCTGGGTGACCAACCGCACGTTCGCCCGGGCCGAGGAACTCGCCCGCCGCTTCAACGCCGCCGCGCGCCCTTTCGACCAACTGGAGGAACTGGTCGCCACGTCGGACATCGTCATCGCCTCCACCGCCTCGCCCGAGCCGTTGCTGACCGTCCGCCAACTCGCCCACCTTCCGGTCAAGCGCAAGTTCCGGCCGCTCCTCCTGCTCGATCTGGGGATTCCGCGGAACATTGAGCCCGACGTCGGCCGGCTGGAAAACGTCTACGTCTACAACATCGACGACCTGCAGCGCATCACCGACGAACACGGGCAGCAGCGTCAGGCCGCCGTCGCCCACGGCGAGCAGCTCATCGAAGCGCGGGTCGTCGAGTATTTTCAGGAGCGCACCCGTCGCGAAGCCGGCCCGATCATCGCCGCTTTCCGCCGCCACCTCCACGAGATCATGCAGCGGGAGTACGCATGGGCCGCACCCAAACTCAAGAACGCCGATGAAGCCGACCGGAAGGTCATCGAGCAGATGGTGCACCGCGCGGTCAACAAGATCCTGCACACCCCCACTCAAGTGCTGCACGGCAAAGCCGAGGAGGGCAAGGCCCAAATCTACGCCGACACGCTTAAGCGGCTCTTCGACCTCCCCGACGAAGATTGAGCGGAAACCGGGCGCGGCAAGCGACCTTGCCAGGCCGGGAGGGCGAGCCTCCCGGCGAGCCACGTTGGGAGGGCGAGGCTCCTGCCGAGCTACGTTGGGAGGGCGAGGCTCCTGCCGAGCTACGTTGGGAGGGCGAGGCTCCTGCCGAGCCAATCA
>JAZDKM010000090.1:0-13804 GCA_043803085.1 Planctomycetota bacterium | reverse complement strand
TCCGCAGGACGATGGCCCCATTGGGCGAGTCCTTGAGGATCTCGACACGGTAGGCACCGGGCCAGCCAGCGACGACCACGCGGTGCGGCATCGACCGGTAATCGATGAGCTTGACGGAGGCCGCGGAGACCCATCGACTGGCCATCACGCGGCCCTCTCGCCCGGCAGGATCAGCTCGACCGGGACCCCGAGGGCGGCAGCCGCCCGCTGGTACCAGCCGTCAGGTGGGTTGCGGACCCCTCGCGTGTAGGCGTAGACGGCGGAGAAGCTCACGCCCGTCTGGGCCGCCAGCCAGACCTGGGTGCGGCCCTGGGCCCGGAGGAGGGCCAGCCAAGGGGCCTGTGGGTTCCTTCGGGTTGGGCTCATGGCGAAACAATAGCCCAAACCGAAGGCTGTGTCAATACACTACTTTCCGATGGACCGCGAGGCAGCCGAACGACTGAAGAAAGAGATCGAGCGGCACTTTAGGCCGGGCCTGCAGACGTTCGCGGATTTGGCGCGTGCGTGCGGGCTCCAGGCTGGAACCTTCTCGGCCTGGTGGAAAGGCGGCCCTATGCCAAGGGCGCGCTCGCTTCAGCTTGTGGCGAGGGCGATCGGTTGCCGCATCGAGGACCTATGGGCGGCCATTGAGCCTCAGCCCGCCCCGGCGAGTGACCCGCTCGTCGCCGTCACTAACTCCCTGACGGCGGAACTTCGCGCCGGGCGGGAAGAGGACCGGGTGCGAATCGCGGAGTTGGAGGCGACGGTGGATCGGCTGGTCTCAGAAAGCCTCACCGGACGAGGTACCGCAGCCGCAGCCGGCCGCCGCGTTCTTCAGCGGAAAGCGGGATGAGCGGTCCGGGTGCTCGGTTCATGGGGGTTGCCCTCACGCTCCTTGTTTCACCCTGGAGCGCCATCGGGCGGGTTGTGACCGATTGCGAGTGGAGCGTCCCGGTATCGCCCCTCGCGATACTCACGCGGTAGAGTGAGCGCGTCAATACGCGCTTGGACGTAGGGGGAAGCCATGAGATATCTACTCGCCATCGTCCTGCCGCCCGTCGTGTTCTTCACGATGGGCAAGCCGCTGCAGGGGGTCCTCAACCTGATTCTCATGGTCACTCTGATCGGGTGGCCCATCGCGGCGATCTGGGCCATCGTCACCGTCAACAGCTACCACGGCGATATGAACCGGAAGCGGGTCGTTGAGGCGATGGATCGGCAGACCGCCGAGCTCCAGCGCCAGGCCGAGATCCAGCCGCCGCAGTAGACAGCGAAGACCCCCGCCCTTTGGGGGAGGGCGGGGGTGCGGAGGGCGGCGGATCTAGGATCGGACCTTCGCCAGCAGGCGGCTCATCAGGCTCTCCTGCGCCTTCCGTGCCTTCGGGTCGGCGTCGAGGTCGGGATGGTCCATGACCGTCCAGTAGTCGTCTGCGATCTCCTGGCGCGTCGGGACGCCCGCGCAACGGAGGTGCTTCCACAGCCCGTGCAGCGACCCATCGCTGGTCTCCCGATCCCCGACGCCGATCAGGTCTTCGCCCGGTAGAAGTGGCTCGCTACAGGCTGGGCAGGTGCGCTCATGGGCCGGGACCACGAAACCCCCGTCGAGACTCGCGTAGTGCCAGCCGCCACCGTACCGAACGTAGATCCGTTTGGGCGTGGTCCCGTAGTCGATGGCGATCGCGCCGTTGAGGTTGTGATTGCCTGAATCCGAGACGGCTCCGTTCACCTGGCGGGTGACGAGACCCGAGGCCGAGTAGACCACGTCATCCAACGAAAGGCGGCCCTGCGCGTCACAGGCGAGAGTGACGTAAGTGGCAGAGGTGGGCGAGTCCTGGATGGCGATGCCGACGCCGAACCTGACGATCTGCGAGGTCCAGTCCACATACATGGCCAGGTGGTCCACGTCGGTCCCGACGAACATCTGGGCCGAGGCGCCCTCGCACCACAGTCTCGAGATAGACATGTTGCCGCCGTTGATCCGCGCGGCATCCATCGTGCCGGCGTTGATCTGCGCCGCCGAGAGATTGCTCGTCACAATCACATCGGCCGCGAGGTTGCCGGTCGTGATCTGCGAGGCGGCGATAGACCCGGAGTTGATTACGTCCGCGTCGAGCGTGCAGGCCGCGATCTTCGTGGCATCAATGCAGTTCGCTGCAAGCTCCGACGCCGTGATCGTGTTGGCGTAAATCTTCGCTGCGGTGACTGCGTTGGCGGCCAAGTGCGTCGTCTGGATCGCTAGTTCGTCGATCTGTGTGCCGGTGATCGTGCCATCGAGGATGTTGGCCCCGTCGATGGCCAGTTGCGCCAGTGACGCCTGTATCTTGGCGGACTCCTCGGCCGTCCGGCGAGCCGTGAAGATGGTCGCCAGGTCCGGCAGCTCCTCGCCGAGCTCGAGGTCATAGGCCGTCCCGGAGCCGTGCGGGGTGATCGTCATCTTGCGAAGCACAAGATCGGTGGCGGTCAGGCCGAAGTCGGCGTTCGTGACATGGACGGTCTGCCCGGCCACGAGCCCCGGCTGGAAGATGCGCACCCGGTAGGTCGTCCGTGGGAGGTCGTAAACCGCGAGATAGGCGTCCCCCAGCGTATTCAGGTCGGCGGCTACGGTGATGCTCTTATCTCGGATGGCCCCTTCCTGCCGGCCGTAAGTGGTGATACTCCCGGCATCTGTGCGCCAGCCGGTGACGCCTTCCCCCACGATGTAGACCGCGTTCACCAGCCCCGTCGTGTCTTCCGTCCGCTCGATGCTGGCGTAGCCGTAGGAGTCCGGCGAGGAGGGGGCATCAGATAGGGCGAAAGAGGCGTGGCTGGCCTCGTCCGAGAAGTAGTGCAGCACCTTCGATGTGTCCACATAGAAGCGCCCGCCGGTCAGGCGGCAGACGTCCGCCACCGCCTCGTAGACGTTCATCCCCTCGAACCACTGATCGGGCATGTCGGCTACCAGCGTGGCCGCCGACGCGCTCATGGTCACCGAGGTCGTGCAGTAGGTGGAGAGAAGCCACTCGATGCGGACGTGGTCGGACTCCGTCGCGTAGCGATACGCTCCGGCCCCGTCGCAGACGTCGTTGGACAGGAGTTGTGTGTTGTCCTGGCAGCCGATCTTCATGGTGTGGCGGGGGTCCTTGGAGCGCGGAGTCACCCGGGTACGCACGATCCCCGCGAACACCGCCGTGGCCCCGTCGTCTATGCGGACCGCCGCTTCGGGTACCAAGACCGTCAGGCTACCATCCGGGTCCTCTACCTCGAACGTGCATGTGCTTCCCGCCCCGCCTTCCGCCGCCGTGACGACCAGACTCGGGAAGAGGACATGATCGGTGATGTCCGTCGCGGCCGGACCGGCGTGGACGGTCAGGCTCATCCCGCGGTCCTCGGCATGGCCAGGCGGACGTGTTGTGCGATCTGCCGGGATAGTTCGGCGATGTTGTCCGCCGTGCCATAGAAGTTCTGTACGGGGACGGTCACGGTGACGCTGGTCCGGTCGACGCCGAGCGTGCTGTCGGCGGGGAAGTTCGAGATCATGCTCCTGTTGGGGAACGTCCACTGCCGACCATCCCACACGGGTTCGCCGTAGCCGGGCATCGGGATCGGCTTGGTGGACAGGTCGGGCGGCAGGGAAACGGGAGCCGGCGGTGGTAGGAACGGGGCCATGATGTCTTCGTAGGTTGGCCCAGTCGCGCCCGGTGAGCCCGACCCCCCGGCGAAGGGAGCCATGATTTCGGCATAGGATGGCCCTACGGCTGCCCCGGCGAACATGGCGGCCAGCGCCGCAAGGTTGGCCCTCGTCTCGTCCACGACTCCGGACATACCCTCTAGAAAGCCGGTCGTCCATGCTTCGCCGGTGTTGTGGCCCCACACGTCAATCAAGTGCAGCGGCGACTCGGGGCCCGGCGGCGACGTGGCCCGCACCGACGTTCCGAGGTAGGCGACTGACCCGTCCACAAGTGTCTTGGTGGAACGGATACCTGCCGCTACGCCGCGCCCGTAGGCGTCACCTGCGCTGTCGCCGTAGCCATAGAATACATTGGCTGCCCCTTTCAGCGGTTTGCCCGTCTCCCCAACGACCGTGTTGGCCGCGTTGAAGTTGTCTTTCGCCGTGCTCCCCAGCCCGGCGGCGTGCGCCTCGCCCGAGTCCTTGCCGTGCCGCCGCGCCTCCACCTTCAGCGCAGCGATCTCATCGCTGGCCGCCTGCTTCAGCGCCTCGGCCTTCTCACGCACGATGGGGTCGGCAGACTTCAGCCCGTCTGCCAGCGCCTTCCCGGTCAGGGTCGCCTCGAGCGCGGCGATGCGCTTGGTGGTGGCGATGGGCTTCTTCTGGGCCTCCACCAGATCGTTCGCCGCACTCTCCACGGCATCGGCTCCACCCGCGAGGTTGTCGGCGAGTGCGATGATCACGTCACGGGCCGCAGTCCTGGCCTCGGCCTTCATTTCCTTGTGCATCTGTTCCATGGCGCCCACAGACGAACCGGCGAACGCGGTGATGTGCCCGCCGCCCTGAGTCTTCAGGTCGGCCATCGCGGCGATTGCCGGGTCGACGGTTGCGATTACTTGTTCGGTCATCGTCTCCATGGCATCGCCGACTACCGGGACGTAACCCGCAAACTGGCCCAGTGCCTCGGCCCCGAACAAAGCCTTATTGCCCATCTCTTGGAAGGCATCGGCGCTAGCCTTTATGTCAGTGGCGACCTTGACGCCGGGGATCTTTTCCAGTTCGCCAACCACCTGAGGCACGATCCCGGCCAGATCGGACAGTTTCTGGACGAACTGTGCTACCTGCTCGACCCCGCCCTTCAGCGCCTCGGCCAACGGCGGAATGACCATCGTCAGGGCGTGCACACCTTCCGTCACGAGCGGCAGCAGGGTCTGCCCTAGCTCGGCCATGGCGTCTTTGATCTCGGCGTTCATGGTCCGCTGGGAACCGGCCAACTGATCTGCTGTTTTTGCCCTATCCCCCTGGGCCGTGGCGGTCTGCTCCAGGATGATGGCGTAGGCCGCTTCAGCCTTGGCCGCCGGGTCCAGAGCCTGCGTCGTCGCACTGATAAGGCCCAGCTCCATAGCCTTAGCCTTGATGGTGGTCTCGTTCATGTTCACGCCGAGGGATTTCAGCGGTTCGGCCTCACCCGTCAGGCCGGCACGCAATTTCTCCAGTGCCACGGTCGGGTCGATGTTATTGAAAGAGGCGAGATCAGCGGCGAGCGTTACCAAGCTGGTGGACATGTCCGCCGACTTGTCTTGCGCCATGCCCATCGAGACAAACAAGTTGCCAAAGGTGGCGGCCCCGGCAAGGGCCTCCTCTTTCGCCATGCCCAATGCTTGGGCGGCGGTTTCCCCGAAGGCTAGAACCTTGGGGGCCTCGTCAAGGAAGACGGCGCCCACCTTGCTCACCGTCTCGTTGAGATTGGACGCCGCGTCGACCGCGCCGCCAATGAAGCCGACGACCTGCCCCATGCCCTGCTCGACCATGCCGGGGATCATCTGCCCCATACCCTGACCGATGCCGGTCAGGATCTGCGAGAGCTTGCCGCTCCTCTTCTCGACGTTGCCGGCGATCTGATCGACCGTCTGATCGACGTGCTTGATCGCCGCGACCGCCTTGTCGACGTCGGCATCGACCTTGATGTAGAGGGCCGCGGCTTCAGTGCCCATGTCATCCCGCCTCTATGGTGCCGGAGTGAACTGTCGCATTGGCTTCCTCGTACTCGATCGCGGCCAGAGCCATCCATTCGTTGAACTCGGCCATGCTTATCTCCGCGATCAACCGGGCGTGTGTCATACCGAGCCGCCTGGCGAGAGCAAATTCAGTCCGGTATTCAGGGTCCCTTGCGAAAGCGGCGCTTCGTCTCTTCGAACACCTCCGGGGTGGCAACGTTGGCGCGGGCGATGGCCTGAATGAGGCGCTCCACCGCTACGGCCGACTTGGAGCGCAGCAGTTCCACCGCCCCGCCGTCCAGGCGAGGCTCGACGCAGCCGTACTGCACCATGAGCAGCTCGACCAGTTGCGTGTCGATCTCGCCGTCGATGCGGGCTTCCCGTCGGATCTGCTGCTGCTCGCCCTTGGTGAGTCCCCGGACCCGAATGGTTCCGCCCCACTCGGGTACGGGGACATCCTCTTCGGGCAGGTCGACAGCGGCCGCGATCTGCTCGACGGTCAGGTATTCGGTCATTGGTTGCCTCTACGTCAGGTTACGAGCGATGGTGCCGGTGACTTGGAAGGTGCCGCTCCAGGTCGCCGTCCCACCGATCGGGGTGGCGATGTTGAAGGCGGTCAGGAAGCACGAACCCTCGAGGTTCGGTTGGGTCGCACTAGGGGTGCCGCCGGCAGGCCCATATTCGAAGGCCGCCGAGGCCGCATTCTCGAACATTGTCTGGAGGTAGCCGTCCGCCGTGGGCTCGTAGTTGCCGGCACAGGAGATCGAGCCCGAGGCCATGCCGACCACGTAGGTCTTGGTGACCCCGTTCAGCACGGAGGTCTCGGCCGTGTCCCGGCCCCGGGTCAAGCTGACATTAGTGAGGTAGGCGGTCAGGTTCCGCAGCCCCACGCCGTCGTGAACCTGAAAGACCGCCGCCTTTCCGTGAGTAAATGCCATGTCTGTCTCCTTACTTGCGGCAGAACGTCACCGCGAAGGTGAACGGTCCTGTGGCGATGGTGTGGACTTCCCGAAGGTGCTTGTAGACCGTGGTACCGGCCGCAATCACGATGCGCTCCGATGTGGGCGCCGCCGCGTAGCCGACCTGGGTAAAGGTGGGTGTGAGATCGACCCAGGACGAGCCGAGGTCGCTGTGCTGCAGCTTCACGTCGAGGGTGCCGGCCGTGCCCGCTCCAACGTGCAGATAAGCGACACCGCCGTTAGTCGAACTAGCAGCCTGCGCGACATCCGTTCCGTTGCCAGTCACTGTCTCTTCGGTGAGACCGTGCAGGGATTTCGCGGCGTCATGACCCACGATGCTTAGGCCCGACAGCGCAATGGTGGACGCCCCGCCGATGGGCGAGCCGATGGCGTAGTTGGTCTGGAGAGTGACGAGTCCCTTGCAGGCGTTCCCCACGGCCCAGCCGTAAGGGTAGTAGGTCATGTTGTCGCCGGTCTCAAGACCGAACAGCGTGGTGAGCCAAGCATCGATGCTGGTCAAGGCCGTATCGCCTTGCCAGTACCCGGTGGCGCTCCACGTTGCAGACCCCGAGCCGGGGGCCACGATGAATGCCTTGTAGTTGGTATTCAGTACCGAAGTCTCCGCCGTGTCACGAGCGATTGCCAGCGAAACGTTGGTGAGATAGGGCGATAGGTCGCGCCCATTCACCACCAGCGTCGCGTCTTTGCCATGTGAGAATGCCAAGTTATTCCTCCTTTCGGGGAATTTGTGGCAGGTCGACGGGTTCGATGGCCCCGGCCTCGATCAGCCAGCGGATGTCAGTGGGCGGTAGGTCATTCACAACGTCGCCCGGCTCCGCCCGTCTGTTGGGGGGGTAGTCGATCCCGATCTGGACCCGGTAGCCTGCCGAGCCCTTGCCGTCGTCCTTCATCCGGTCACCTCATCCGACTTCAATCCTGAAGATGCCGCCGACGTGCTGGTAAACCACCCCGCCGGCGGCGTGCTCGTCATACTCGACGTGCGTCTCGCGGCGGAGGTACATGAGGGTCTTGCCCGTCACCGTGAGGGCCACGTCAGTGAGGAGCACGTCGATGCGGTCGGCGATGTCGTTCGCGTTGTCGGCCGACAGGCTCTTGTCCACCGCCTTGACGAGATACGGCATGGAGGATTTGGCCCGCTGCGAGAAGGTGTAGTCATCCGAACCCGTCTGCTTGGCGAACATGACGTAGGGGCAGACGGCACCCGGAGGGGCGACCCGGCGGTACACCGCGGCCGCCGATGAGAGCTTGCCCGTAAGGGTGCCATCGCCAGTGAGCGCTGCGTACAGGGCCTTATCGACAGCTTTCACGATAGCCTTCTGATGGCCGCGACCAGAGCGTCAGCGGCCGGCTTCCGCTCGGCTTCAGCGGCGGGCGCGAAGAACGGCCGGGGGCTGATGTCATGAGTTCCCCACTCCATGTGTGGCCCGTGCTCGGAGTTCGTGTAGACCATGCCCTTGGAGCCGCTCACCTCGGTCTGGATCGAGTCAGCCAGCTGCCCGGTGTCGATGGCCGGAGCCTCCCCGGGCGCGCTCGCCTGGTGCTGGCCGTACATGCGACCCGACTTCCCGCCCGCCATGGAGGAGACGGACCGCTCGGCGATGTTCGAGCAGGCCGCCACCACGATGTCGTGAGCCACGTCCTCGAGGCCCCGCGCGATCCGCCCGAAGTCGTTGTGGCCCTGCATCAGACGATCTCCCGCACGAGCACACGGCGCACGATGGGATCCGACCGGCCGATGTCGTAGCCTGCCACCTCATAGGTGTGGCCGCTTACCACGAACCGATCCCGCAACACCGGGGTCACGTCTTGGGGCACCGTGATGACTGCTGCCTGTGCCAGGCCCAGCCGGTCGGCCATGACCGTCTCAGTGGCCGTGGGGGCGGAAATGCGGCCTGGTGTTGAGCGCACCGTGGCATAGGTAGCTATCTGCCCACCTGAGCTATCGCTGGCGAACGTGGGGCGGCTGATCTCCACCAAATCGGGCATGGTCCCGATGGTTGCCTGGCGGGCCTGCAGGAGGGCGTAGCGAGTGGTCATGGAATCGCGTCCGGTTCACCGTAGAAGCGACGACGCGGATTGGTGGCCGTGGTCTGGACATCCTGCGTCGTCACCTCGTCAACGTTGTAGCCGTCGATGCGCACGATCGGGACGGATGTGATGCCAGAAGCCGAGGCAAGGGTGGCCCGCAGTGCCGCGGCCTTGGCGAGCCATTTGGCAGAGTTGCCGCCCTGCCCGATCGAGGTTCCGTCCGTGGTTACGTCGCCCACACCGGCCCAGCGCGCCGCTTGCGAATCGCAGATGAGCAGCGCCGCTTGGAGCATGGCCGTGATGCGCCCGATGTCGGCCGTTGAGGCCGCCGTCAGCCCGTACTGGCGCAGCGCTTCCGTCACATCCTCATCGGCCACCTGGACGGCCGTGTAGACGACCACGACGTTCGCCGACCCGGCCGCTGGTGCGGCGAGGAACGTCACCGCGCCGGCGAAGTTATCGATCGTGTAGTCGGTAGTGCGGGTCTTGGACACCCCGCCCACGGTCACCGAGTCGGACAGGGCGAGCACGGGAGGCGCCGACAGGTAGAACACCTTGGCGGTGTCGTCGCCGTCGGCGACATCCCGCACCGCGATACCGCTGTCGCCGATCTCCAGACGGAGCATCTGCGCGTTCGTGTAGGCCATCGCTACCTCCCCGCCGCTCTCGGCGTCGTGGACGAGCTCGCGGTTCTCTGCGGCGCCGCCCGCTCTGTTGTGGCACCCATGAAGGCGGGCGGGCCGATGTCCCAGGAGGTCGCGCTGTACGCGGCAGCCGTCGCCTCAGCTGCCAGCGCCTCTGCCGCGATGAACGGGACGATGCTGCCTGCCCCCGCCGTGGCGCCTGCTGCTCCGGTAGTGGCCCCCACGTCGACTACCGCACCCCGGGCCTCGGCGGTCGTTTCCGCGATACCCGCGTTCGCGCCGATGTTGAGGTCGACGCCCCAGGCTTCGGCAAGGATCGCGGCGGTTCCGACGGTCGCGTAGACCGAGGATCCGACCCCCACTCCCGCTGCCGTGACCGTGGCCACGCCCGCATTCGCGGCCAGATCAGGCAGGACATCTCCCGCCTCTATCGCAGTCTCCGCGAGCCCCGCCATCACGCGGCCCGAGAGCGCGACCCCGGAGGCGACCGCACTCGCCGCGGCCTTCCCCGCGGCGGTCGATGCGCTCGTGGTAGTTCCTGATGCGTCGGTGGTCGCGGCGGCCACAGTCGCCACCGCCCCCACGCCGGGGATGACCGCGCCGCTCTCCGCCGTGGCTTCTGCCACACCAGCCGCAGACCCGACCCCGTGGATCACCCCGAGCGCCGCCGCCGTAACAGCCGCCTCGCCCAAGGGTGCATCCGCATGGGCGCTCACAGCGGCAGCGGCGGCATCCGTGGCAGCGGCGGCAGAGACAGGCGCGATCTCCTCGCCCATCCCGACAGCTGCACCCGCGACAGCCGCGACGGTGGCGACAGGTGACAGGCTGACGGAATGACTCCACGCCGCGGCGATGGCCTCGGCCACATCGGCATTCGCAAAGGTGGCCGGGAACACGTCTGCCGTGACCGCGCCGGCTGCCGTGGTGGCCTCAGCTACACCCGCCACGGCCGACATGCTGGGGATGACTGCGCCCGCCGCAGTCGTGGTGATCGCCAGCCCGGCATCCGCGAACTCGGTCGCCTCTGTGAAGGCCGTTACAGCCTGCCCGGCTGCCGCGATCTCGGCTACGCCCGTCGTCGCGTCGATGAGTTCCGATCCGCCAAGGGCTTCGG
Organism: Planctomycetota bacterium; assembly: GCA_043803085.1. Lineage (GTDB taxonomy): Bacteria > Planctomycetota > Phycisphaerae > UBA1845 > UBA1845 > JAAEQG01. The sequence goes on along the minus strand of JAZDKM010000090.1, from coordinate 3,416 downwards.
CCGTCGCCTCTGCTACCCCGATGGGAGCGTCGGCAAGTTCCGACCCGCCGAGCGCCGCGCCCGTAACGGCCGCGACTCCGAGCGGAGCCCCGACAGACCCGGCTGCGCCCGCGCCCGCTGCAGTGACTTCCGCCAGCCCGGCATCGGCATAGACGACCGGGAAAGCATCGGCGGTAACCGCTCCCGCCGCAATGGTGGCCTCGGCTACTCCAGCCGGAGATGCGAGCTGCCCGGCTACGCCCAGCCCCGCGCCGGTCGCTTCTGCTACTCCTACCGCTGGTGCGATGGCCTCGCTTGTCCCGAGGGCCGCCGCTACAGCATCGGCAACCCCGACCGGGGCGGCTGCATCAGGGGCGACCCCGAGCGCCGCCACGATGGCATCGGAGACGGTGGCTACGGACTGAACGTACTCAGATGAGCCAAGAGCCGCGCCGGCAACAGCGGCGACCCCAGCCGTCGTTGCAGCTTTCGGCGCGATCGCCAGAGCAGCAGCGGTCGCGGCAGCGGTCCCCGCATTGGCAAAGATCGTCACCAATCCGGTGACGGCTCCCGCTGCGGCGGTGGCTCCCGCGATCCCAGCGGCGGATGTGGTCTTGGTGACTACGCCGAGCGCCCCGGCGGTCGCCGCGCCGACCCCGGCGGCTGCCCCGAGCCCCGGTACAGTCGCGCCCGCTCCCGCCGTTGCCGCTGCCGTCCCGGCGTTGGCCGAGACCGCGGCACCCTTGAAGGCCGCGGCTACCGCTTCCCAGTTGTAGGCGTTCAGCGTAGTCCAGCCGGTAGCCGCGGCGGTGGCGGAGGTCTGGATGAGAAAGGCAGACCACAGTTGCAGACTCGCTCCGGCCCAGGCGTCGGTCAGGGCCGTGAAGCCACCCGTAGGTCCTGCCGTGATGGCCTGATCGTATCCGCCCTGCCCGGCCGCCATCCCGATGACGAGGTTGGACGCGACGGTGGGAGTGATCGAGGTCGTAGCGGGCGCGTTGGAAAGACCGGGATGGTTGTAGCTGGAGGTGTCCGCCGGGCTCGTCTGCAACCCGGAAAACTCGACGAGGTTGATCGCGACTCGCACGCCATCGGTGACGAAGGTCACCGTTACCGTGGAGACGGCCGAGCAGTTGGGGCAGACCCATATCTCGGTGCTGACGTGGTAGAAGTCGCCCTTCTTCACCAGCGTCCAGGTGCCCCCACCCGAGATGCTCTGCACCTCGTCGCTGTTGCTGCTGATGATGGCGATTAGGCAGTTGCCAGCTATCGAGGCAGCGTCCAGCGTGACCGCCGGGGTCTTGCCGGCGGTGAGACTCCCGTAGACTTTCTGCTGGACGAAGGCGATGGCCATGTCAGGTCACGAAGTAGAACTGGAGGTCCACGGGACTCCACGGATAGAGGTCGGCCCACGTCACCCCATCAGTGGTCCGCTGCCCCGAGCCGTCGCGGAAGGCGTAGGACAGGAGGCCCGAGTCAGTTCCCTCGCGGATGGGCACGCAGGCGTAGGTCACCCCAAAGCCCGTCGACAGTCGGAGGTTGTACGTCTGCCCGTTGGCGAGGACGTGAGATTGCAGGAAGCGGGCGGTCACCCAATCGCCGCAGGAGCAGTCGCCCAGCGTTCCCACCACCACGCTGCTGACCAGAACCGAAACGGACTCGATCTCCGCTCCGGCTCCTGTCTCCAAGCGGAAGATGAGGGGATTACTGCCCGATCCGGCGAGCCGCAGCAGGCGCACACTGACCGACTGCGCGGTGCGATCCCCTCCCGAGACGGTGAACCGCTCACGGACCATCTTGACACCGCTGATGTAGCCCGCCTGCGGGGCCATCGCCTGGATGTAAGCCTGCCCGTCGTGAACGCCGTTGGCGTAGGTGAGGTCCACGATGGGGGTGTCCGGTTGTTCTTTCCAGCCCGAACCGGTGTCGTAGATCACCGCGAGGTCGTTGCTGAAAGCCGGTTGGCGCGGCATGTACACCCGGTCGTAGACGTAAGCGTTGTTGGCCGAGATGTAGTTTCTGGTCGGTGCGGGGTCAACGTTCTCGAAGACGACGTGATAGAGCTGCCCCTGCGTGAGCGTCGCGGGGACCGGGAACGTCTGCATCTCGAAGGGAGCCCAATCGCCGCCCGGCCAGTTGGGCGTGTAGGAGGTAGCCGCCAGCACTGCACCTGATGGAGCGCCGCCACTATCGGTCTGCACCGTGATCCGGTATGAACCACCCGTACCGCCCGAGTAGCCCGACGCCCCGCCACGCTGGCACCAGCGGACGGAGAGGAGCGGGGACGTGGTGCTGGCCCGGAAGCGATGGGACATCCTCGCCAGTCCCGACCCGCCGATCCGGAAGTTGTCCTTGGTATCCATGTTGAAGGCGGAGCCGTAGACGGTACCGGTCGGCGGGAGGGCAGGCGGAATGACGGGCGGTGGCTTGGGCCTACGCTTACCCATTGAATAACTCCCCGATCAGACTGTGACTGTGAAGATGCCGGTCCCTGCGAAAACCACCGTGAATTGACCCGCCGTCACGCTATTGACCCCACCGAAGCTGTTGAAGCACACGCCCTGGTCCGCGACCGGAGCGGCGATCGTGTCATCGAAACACAGGCCGCCGTAGACGTTCGTCAACGTCGTATGCGTGTCGATGGAGACGAGATCCGGCGCATCGAAAGTGAAGACGTTCGTGGCGATGGCATGGGTCGGCGTCAGGATCGGGTTGCCCTTGGCGGGCCAGCCCGTCGCGTCGGTGACCTCGTTGGCGGTCACCCACTGACTGTCCGCAGCATTGTAGGCCGAGAGCGCAGCCGGGACCGTCGCGTCCGGCGTGCCGGTGTTGTTGTAGAGGGCGAAGTTGAACGTGTCTGCATCCAAATCCATGGCCGTCGTGTTCTCCAACACGCCGCCCATGTAGTAGATGAAGACCTTGCTGTCTGCCCCGAAGGCCATGGTGATCTCCCTATGTGTGGGCGCGAGCGGTCGGGCAGAACACGGTGCAATCCTGCCCCTCATCTCGCGTGGTGGTGATGTTCATGACCGGGCGGCCCGCGTCATCTAGCCGCACGAGTTCTTTCCCTACGTAGTCCTGCCGCATGACCGAGACGTGCTTGCCCTTGACGCCCGCGGGCAACATCGGCGTCTTCAGCCCGCCGTGCTTCGAACAGGAGTGCCAGCGATTCGTGTACTGCGCTCCCTTGGTCTGATCCGTCAGGTGACAAGAAGGGCAGTACCAGTTGCGGATGGGCGGTTCGAGGATGACGCTCACCGGCGGCATTCCTCCACGTAGAACGTGACGGTGCCCGTGGTGGAGACGCCGCCGTCGGCCGCCACGATCTGGATGTAGCCGTTGACCGTGGGCTTGTCATACCAGGTAAGCGCCCCGCCCGTGGCATTGCTACACGCGATCCGGGGTAGATACGTCCCGCTGGCCGCCAGGTTCGTGAG
>JAZDKM010000089.1:0-8528 GCA_043803085.1 Planctomycetota bacterium | reverse complement strand
ACCACCGCCGACCCGGGCGTGATACAGAGCCCACTGGCCGGACTGAATTTCGTCTGGCAGCCACAATTGGGCGGGCTGTTGAATCCGAGCACGTGGCTGGCCGCGGCGGGGCAGATTTTCTTCACCCTGTCGGTCGGTATGGGGTCCATTCATTGCTATGCCGCATACGTGCGGACCGACGACGACATTGCCCTGAATGCCGCCTCCGCCGGCTGGATGAACGAGTTTATCGAGATCGTTCTCGGTGGATCGATCCTGATCCCCATCGCCACCGCGTATCTGGGGCTGGCGGCAGTACAGGGGGCGACCACCGGCGGCAGTGGGTTCTCGCTCGGCTTCTTGACGCTGCCGACGCTGTTCAACAACTGGGGCTGGTTCGCCCCGATCGCCGGGGCGTTGTGGTTCGGGTTGTTGTTTCTGGCGGGGATCACCTCCTCGATGGCCATGGGGCAGCCGGTGATGGCTTTTCTGGAGGACGAGTTCAAGATCGGGCGGCGCTCGGCGGCTGTGCTCTTTGGAGCCACCATTTTCCTGCTCGGGTTCGTGTGCGTCTGGCTCAAGCCCGGAGGGTCGTTCGACGAGTTTGACTTCTGGACCGGGACGTTCTCGTTGGTGGTGTTCGCACTGCTCGAAGCCTTCATTTTCGCGTTCGTTTTTGGGCTGGACCGGGGGTGGAAAGAAATCACGCGCGGGGCCGACTTGGCCGTACCCCGTGTGTTCCGCTTCGTCATCAAGTACGTGACGCCGCTGTTTCTTCTGGTGATCTTCGTCGGGGCGATGATTAAGCCCGCCGGCGCTTGGGGGGCCGCCTTCCGGTCGCTGGCCTCCGGGGAGGGCTGGCCGCTCGCGCCGGACAGCGTGATCGGCAAGCTGCTGCACGTCGGGCTATCGGACCGCACATGGTTCGACGCCTCGGGCAGCCCAACGCGTCTCCTGGTGCAGGATGGGACGCGCGTGCTCCTGGCGCTGGTGTTCGTGGGGTGCGGCTTCCTGGTATGGAAAGCCTGGCGGCTGAAAGCGAGGAACAACCCATGACCACGTCAGCGTGGATCATGCTGCTGGTGGTCTGGAGCATCGTGCTCTTCTTCACCGTGAGGTTCTTCTGGATGGTGCTGCGCAGCGGCGGCCGCCGGGGTGATGACGTTTGACCGGAGATGGTAGGGTCCGCGCTCGCGGACCGCATGGACTAGCCCGGACCGTGCCGTTGTTTCAGGGGGCTCCGCTCCGTGGGCACTGGCGCGATGATACCTAACCGTCCGCTGTCCGACGAGGTGAAGGAGGTGTGATCGTCATGGTGCCCGGGGTCAGGACACCAGCGGACATGACGATCTTGACGGCCTCCTCGACGGCTAAATCCAACTCCACGATCTCGGTGCGTTTGACCAGGAAGACGAACCCACTGGTGGGATTAGGGGTGGTAGCGATGAAGACCGCGCAGTATTCCTCGCCGGTTGCGGCGTCGCGAAAGATGCGAGTGACGAACCCGATGGAGCGCACCTGCGCGCTCGGAAACGGCACCAGCGCCACGCGTTGGTACGCGCCGGCCGAGGCGCCGGCGAACGTCTCCAATACCTGCTTGGACGCTCGATAGACGGTCTTCACCATAGGGAGGCGGTCCACGAAGGCCTCCCCCGCGTGGACGATACGCCGGCCGATGATATTCGAGGTGACCAGCCCGAGTACGTACAGCAATGTGACGGTCACCAGGACCGCATAGATGGCCACCCCCCAGCGCAGCTCCCACGGCAGGACGTCGAGTCCGCCCTCCGCGAGCGCCTCGGGGGTGACGCCCCAGTTCGTCAGCAAAGGGGCGCCCCACCGGCTAACCAAAAACCCTTCCACAACCCAGAGAGAGGCGTCACGCATGAGGCGGAAAACGAAGCTGACCAGCAAGAAGGTAATCCAGATGGGCAGGATCAGGACCAGGCCGGCCATAATGCGCGTGCGAAAGCGGGTCGGCAGGCCGGCCCCTCCCCGCCGCGTGCTCGGCTTCTTTAGTTCGGTTGGCTCTGAAGCTGGGTTCATGCCGGCCACCATCTGTCTGCTGCGCAACGGCTGCAACCGTCGGATGCGACGAGAATGAGCTTACTCGATCCTCCGTGACATGGCTACTGCGTGCTCAGACCTGAGCAGCCGCCTGGGTGTGGCGAAGGGTTTCGACAATATGGGAGGGCTCCTTGCAACACCCGGCCCGTCACCGCTAGCCAGGTTGGGTCATGGACTTGGCATTCAAAACCCGGTCTAACTCCGCCGGGTCCAGGACCTTCGCTTCCAAGGCGATCTCGCGCACCGTCTTGCCGGTGGCGTAGGCCTTCTTGGCAAGCGCGGCGGCGCGATCGTAGCCGATCAACGGCACCAGGCTGGTACACATGGCCAGCGACTGTTCCGCCAGCGCTGCGCAGCGTTCGACGTTGGCGGTGATGCCCGCCACGCAACGCTCCGCGAACACGCGCACTGCCGATGTGAGCAGCCGAATCGACTCCAGCAGATTGTGGGCCATCACCGGCATCATCGCGTTCAATTCCAAGTGCCCGTCGCGGCACGCCAGCGCCACCACGGTGTCGTTGCCCATCACCTGGGCGGCCACTTGAATGACCATCTCGCACATCACCGGGTTCACCTTGCCGGGCATGATGCTGCTGCCCGGCTGCGTTTCGGGCAGGCGGATTTCGCCGAGACCGCAGCGCGGTCCGCTGGCCAGCAGACAGAGGTCGTTGGCGATCTTGGCCAGACTGACCGCGATGATGCGCAGCAGCCCGCTCGCCTCGCAAACGCCGTCCTTGGCCGCCTGGGCCTCAAAGTGATTGGCCGCCTCGATGAAGTCGATGTCCGTCGCCGCCGCCAGGCGCTGACAGACCCTCCGCCCGAACTCGGGATGCGTATTGATGCCCGTGCCCACCGCCGTACCGCCAATAGGCAACTCGCGCAGGGCCATGACGGCCCGGTGGGCGCGCATCACTGATAGGTCCGCCTGAACAGCGTAGCCGGAAAACTCCTGCCCCAGCCGGATGGGCGTGGCGTCCTGCAGATGGGTCCGGCCGATCTTGACGATCGCGTCGAAGGCCTGCGTTTTTTCGTGCAACCGCCCCGCGAGCTGCTCGAGCGCCGGGACCAGGTCGTATTCAAGCCCCTCCGCCGCGGCGACGTGGATCGCCGTGGGGATCACGTCATTGGACGATTGCCCCATGTTCACGTGATCGTTGGGGTGCACCGGGTCGTGTGCGCCGATCCGCCCGCCGGCCAGTTCGACCGCCCGGTTGGCGATCACCTCGTTGGCGTTCATGTGGGTGCTGGTGCCCGAGCCGGTCTGAAACACGTCGAGCACGAAGTGTTCGTCCAGTTTTCCGTCGATCACCTCGCCGGCGGCCTGGAGGATCAGGCCGGCCCGGTGGGGGTCGAGCTTGCCGAGTTCGAGATTCACCTGGGCAGCAGCCTGTTTGATCAGCCCCAAGGCGCGGATAAACCGCCGCCCGAAGCGATAGCCGCTAATGGGGAAGTTCTCGATGGCCCGCTGGGTCTGCGCGCCCCAGTAGGCGCCGGCGGGCACGGTCATCTCACCCATGCTGTCTCGTTCGGTCCTCGTGCTCACCGGCATGGTCATCAGCGGGTTTTCACGTTCAGCCGTGATTCCAGATGGTGCTGCACCAGGCGGTACGCCCGCGAGAACCGTCGATCACCGGTGAACGCGATCAACAAGGCCAGCAGCGGATAGCCCAGATAGCGCATGTAGTGGATCCCCTCGTCGAGGGGGCCGCGAAACTCCAGGGGCAACCGGCAGAGCTCGTCGAACGTGAAGTATACGCCGGGGACCTGCACCGCCTCCAGGGTGTGTCCCAACCACCGGCCCCAAGGGAAGAGCAAGGCCAACAGCACCAGCAGCCAGAAGAAGGCCGCGATGCTTCCGCGTACGCCACCCATGCGACCCGAGAGGCACACCAAGGCGGCGAAGAGCAAGGACAGGGTCAACAGCCCGCAGGACACCTGCCCGAGAAACTCCGCCAGGGGGAGGACGAGTTGGGTCAGGTAATACCAGCTCGAAAAGGTCTCTGCGGTTTCCGCGTCGGGTTGAACATGGACCGCAGCACGGCTGGTGGGGGTGGCGAGTTGGCGCTGGATCTCCTCAAGCGGCTTGAGCACGTTTCCCCAGCGGGCGGCCGAGTAGGCCCCCACGTGCACCAGCAGCGACAGAATCAAAATGAGCAGGAACACGCCGCGCGCCGCCCGGATGGTCCGCAAAGCGGCGGAATAGTCCTGAAGGAGTTCGACGCGGTCCGCGGCGGTGGTCTCGGGCGCGGATTCAATTCTCTCAGTCGGGGGTTCGGACATGGTTCTTTCTCCTGAACAGGGCTAGCAGCCCGTGGCAGAAGTTGTAGCACAGGCTTCCAGCCTGTGTTTCCACGGGCGCTTGGATGCCTGTGCCACACCGCTCTTGGCCACTTTCACCACGGGCTGCTAGCCACAAGCGGCGGCCGCCCGGAACGCTTCCGCGGACGCCGCGATGGTCCGCTCGATCTGTTCGTCTGTGTGGGCCAAGGAGACGAACAGGCACTCAAACTGTGACGGCGCCAAATACACGCCGCCGTCCAACATGGCGTGGAAGTAGGCCGCGTACGCCTTCGCATTGCAGCGGGCAGCCGAGGCATAGTCGGTCACCGGCCCGGAAGTGAAGAACGTACACAGCATGCTGCCCACGCGCGTGTGATAGGTCGAGACGCCCGCCCCTTCCGCCGCGGCGCGTAGACCCTCCGCCAGTTTCGCGCCGGCGGCTTCCAGCGACTCATAAACTTGCTCTTCCGCCAACGCCTCCAAGGTGGCGATGCCGGCCGCCACGGCCAGCGGATTCCCGGAGAGCGTGCCGGCCTGATACACGGCGCCAAGCGGCGAGACTCTCTCCATGATCTTCCGTCGCCCACCGTAGGCCGCCAGGGGCAACCCGCCGCCGCCGACCTTGCCCAAACAGGTCAGGTCCGGCCGAACGTCGTACAACTGCTGCGCGCCGCCCGGGGCCACGCGGAACCCGGTCATCACCTCGTCGAAGATGAGCACCACACCGTGCTCGGTACACAGGCGACGCAGACCCTGGAGATATCCCTTATTCGGCGGAACGCAGCCCATATTTCCGGCGATCGGCTCGACCAACACGGCCGCGATTTCCCGACCGTGCTTTTTCAGGGCCGCGGCGACGACGGGCAGGTCGTTGTACGGAAGGACCAGGGTGTCCGCCGCGGTCCCCGCGGGTACGCCCAGCGAGGACGGGGCGCCGAAGGTCATCGCCCCGGAACCGGCCTTCACCAGCAGGGCGTCGCAGTGACCGTGGTAGCAGCCCTCGAATTTAATGATCTTGTCGCGGCCGGTATAGCCGCGGGCCAGCCGGATGGCACTCATGGCGGCCTCGGTGCCGGAGTTGACGAAACGGACCATCTCGATCGAGGACATGCGGGCGATGATCCATTCGGCCAATTGGGTTTCGGCCTCGGTGGGGGCCCCGAAAGAGCACCCTTTGGCGGCGGCCTTGTCGATGGCGGCGACGACGCGGTCGTCGGCATGGCCGAGGATCAGCGGGCCCCATGAGCCGACGTAGTCGATGTACGCGTTGCCGTCCACGTCGGTGATGACCGCGCCCTTGCCTTTGGCGATCATACGCGGCGTACCCCCCACGGCGCGGAAGGCACGCACCGGGGAACTGACGCCGCCCGGCATTACGCGGCACGCGGCCTCGAACGCCGCCTCCGATTTGGCGGTCTCCATCTTGTTCGGCTCAGCCGTCCTCGGCATGCGGGTATCATAAGGAGCGCGCCGGCCGTTGCAAACCGAGAAAAGCGAATCTCCCGTCTGTGCGCTGGACTCGGGTTCGGTTCCTGCCTACAAATCAAAAGGGACGGTGGCTCCCTCGCTTCTGGGACAGGCTCCCCGAGCAGGTTACCTCGCTCGAGGGCGTTGGCGCGGGAGAGAATCAGGAGAAACCGGTCATGTTCCCCGCTACCGCCATCTTCGGCAGTCTACGGGAGTACGTCTTCGTCGGCCTCGGGGGAGTGGCGCTCCTCATCTACGGTCTCCGGGGTCGCCGCGAAGGCGACGAACCCCATTGCAGAAAGTGTTCTTACAACTTGACCGGGTTGACCTCGCCGCGCTGTCCGGAATGCGGCTCGTCTGTCGCCCCCAACGGGGTCCTTTACGGCGTCTATCGGCCGCGCTGGCGCATGCTCGTCTATGGCGCTCTGCCGCTGGCGCTTGGCGTCTGGATGCTCGGTGGCGTGGGATACCAAAACGCGCGGACGATCGACCTGCGCCGTTGCTACCCGGTCGGCTGGCTGATGCGTGACCTCCTTCGGGGAGACAGACTGAGTTTCTATGAGTTGACCCGGCGGGAGCGGAATGGAGAGCTCTCCTCAGCCGAGCTGAAGCGATTCATGGATCTGGCGCTCAGCGAGCACGAGAACTCCTCGACCTCGATCCAACGGAGTACTTGGGTCAATCTGCTGACCCGCTGGGACGTGGAGGGCCGGCTCACCGACGAGCAAAGCACGCGGTTTCATGAAGGTTTCGAGGACGTGCGCGTGAACTTCCGGGGCCCGCTCCCTCTGAAGGTCCGATCCGGCGGCAGCTTGCGTTTGCCTCTGGTGCATGAGGTTCACGACCCCTACCCGATTCGGCTGGTCGGTGCCCACGTTCGCGTCGGAGGGGAAGTGCTGGCGGTCGTCTGGTCAAGTACCTTCTGGCGGAACGCCGGGCAGGCGCGGTTTCACGACCTGCCGACGGAAATCTTTAACAGAAGTTTTGGGGGAGCGGTCTTGATTCCCCGCGTCGACCTCGGCCCGGGAAATTACTCGCTGACCTACTACGGACGGTACGAGGTGTATCACCCGCGCGGGAGCGATAATGACGTTACCAACCACGCTTGGACCGAGGAGAAAACCGTCACGGGAAGCCTGGAAGTCCTGCCGGCGTTCGATCCCAGCCAGATCAGATTGCTTAGCGATCCCCTCCTGGAGGCCAAGCTTCGGAAGGCGGTCACGCTGGAACAAGTGGAGCACCACTCCCGCCCGGACGGGCCCGGAATCATTTTCCTCCGTTTCGGGGTGCGCACGCCATTGCCGGTGGACATGGCATCTGCTCACCGCGGTCACCAACCGCGACCGCAGCAGGTGTACACGCCATTGCCTGTGGACCTGGCTTGTGCGGTAATCCTTCGGCTTCCTGAAGGTGAAACCCGCTTGGGCACGGTGCTATGGACCAAGCATGACGGACCGTTGTTTTGCGAGTTCGTGTGTCCGGCGTTGCGTGACGTTGATGAGGTCACGGTGATTCTGCGGCCTGATCCGCAAGCCGCCAGGGACGCTTGGGACATCTCTGAAATCTGGGGCGGCGAACTTGTCTTCGACGGCGTCCGCGTGCACCACTAGTACTCCAACGCAGCTAAAGTTTCGGGTGTGCCACTGCTCTGTGAGCAGTGCTTTCCAGGGAGCCTCCTGCGGCCGGCACTGCCGAGACGGCAGTGGCACACAAGGGTGATCGACTCCGAACCCGCAGGTTAAGGTGCGTCGGAGCACTAACCCTGGTTGCGCAGCAAGGTAGGTCGGGCATCGCCCGCCGGAACAGAGCGTCGGGCGGAGCCCGACCTACGTACCGGTAGGGTGCGCGCTCGCGCACCACGCCAGCAAGGTGGTCGGGCCGAGCCCGACCTACGTGGCGGTAGGGTGCGCGCCCTCGCACCATGCCAGCTTCACCCACCCTCCGTGGCCGTGTGGCATGCCCACCTGCCACAAAGTGCCATGCCCATGTTGCTCGTCACCTGGAGCGCGCGCGCGCCAAGTCCTTAAGCTGGGGTTTGCCGGCCGCGGGCCGGCCACGGTATCATTGCGCGCCGCCCACAAGTAAGGTCCGCCTGCCGTCGGCGCCGGATTGGGGGTGACATCGCAAATGTAAAATTTCCAAACAAACCCATTTTGACTGGCCTGCACCCGGTGCCATCCGGTGCGTAAGATCCGCAGGCTACAGGAGTTACAGCTCAAAACCAACGGCGGAAAGCTGAGCGCACCGATACCGAACGAACCCATTTTCGCCCCAGGAGTCGCCAATGTGCCCGCAAAACGTGCTTTGCTGCCCAAGTTGGAGTTTCGTCCGCTGACCCCGGCGCGTTGGGGTAACCCGGAGACTCTCTTCGGCCCGCGGGGGGCTTGCGGCGGGTGTTGGTGCATGTGGTGGCGGCTGCCGCCCTCGCGGTTCGAGAAGCCGCCGTGCTCCTCTGCCCTGAAAGGGCACGCTATGAAAGCCCAGGGCAACGCCTTTTGTAGGGTCCGCGCTCGCGGACCAACTGGGTCTGAAGGCGTCCCTGGCAAAAGAGCCCTGAAAGGGCGAAATGAGCAGACTGACGGCCGATTCCCAGCGGTGGGTAGAGTCGAGACGTGGCGCGGTGGTGTAGGATGAGCCTATCTGTTTCCGGCCCTTTCGTCTGCCGGTGCCTCACTAGCTCATCCGTGCTCCGTTTCCACGTCCCGCTCATCGAACCGGACGTGCGGATTTCCCGC
>JAZDKM010000088.1:0-4116 GCA_043803085.1 Planctomycetota bacterium | reverse complement strand
CCGCGTGCCGGGGCGCGCCCCCTCCACCGGGCCGCCGCCCCCCCGGGTCAGCGGCCTCCTGCCCCCCCCAGGCGATCACCGTGAGGGCATCGCCTTCCTGGACGACCTGCGCCCGGCCGATCTCGCCGACCTCTTCCGCTTCCGGGACTTCCTCACGAAATGCACGGTAGGAGCGTTTGGGCTCCATGAAGATTACTGGGTCGGGGTCGCGGATCGCGGCCACCAACAGGGCCCGCGCGTTGCGCGGCGTGGAGGGGATGACCACCTTGACGCCGGGAAGGTGCGCGTAGACCGTCTCGCGACTCTCGGAGTGGTGTTCGAGCGCCCGCACCCCTGCCCCATAGGGCATGCGCACCACCAGGGGGACCGACCATTGGCCTTGGGTCCGCGAGCGGTAGCGCGAGGCGTAACCTTCAAGTTGGGCGAACATCAGGTAGGAGAAGCCGGAGAACTGCATCTCCGCGACCGGACGCAGGCCGGCCATGGCCATCCCAATCGCAGTCCCCAAGATGCCCGCTTCCGCCAGCGGCGTGTCGATGACGCGGGATTCGCCGAAGGTGCGGTACAGTCCGGCCGTTACCCGGAACACGCCTTCGTTCACGCCGATGTCCTGCCCCATCACGATGATGGACTCGTCGCGGGCCATTTCCTGGTGGAGGGCGAGGTTAATGGCCTGGACCATAGTCATCCTAGGCATCGGCGGCCTCCCGGCGCAGGTTTTCGAGGAATTCGGCCCGTTGGGCCTCGGTCCGGTCGTGCCGGGTCCCGAAGACGTGATCGAAAGGCGCGTCTGGCTTGAAGCCGTGCATGGCTTCGAACTCCTGGACCCCTGCGTTGACCGTTTCTTCGACTTCGGTTTCCAGGCCGGCCTGCAACTCGTCGTTCCAAACGCCCTTGGTCTCCAGGTAGCGCCGGAAGCGCGGAATGGGGTCGCGCTTCCACCACTCCTCCTCTTCTGTTTTGCTCCGGTATTTGCTGGGGTCGTCGGCCGTGGTGTGCATCAGCAGCCGATAGGTGATGGCCTCGATGAAGGTCGGTCCCCCGCCGGCGCGGGCCCGCTCCAGGGCTTCCTTCGTCGCCTTGTAGACCGCGAGAACGTCGTTGCCGTCCACCTGAAGCCCAGGGATGTCGTAGGCGACGGCTTTCTGGGCGATGGTGCGCGAGTGGGTCTGCTTCTCGCGGGGAACGGAGATGGCCCATTGGTTGTTCTGACAGATGAACACGACCGGGGCCGCCCAGACCGCGGCAAAGTTCAGGGCCTCGTGGAAGTCCCCTTCCGAGGTGGCCCCCTCCCCACAAAACGTCACTACCGCCGAGTCGGTCTCGCCGCGGTACCTCATGGCATAGGCGATGCCGACGGCGTGCAGGGTTTGTGCGCCGATGATCACCGAAGTGGGGAGTGTCCGGCCGCCTGCGGGATTGACATTGCCTTCCTCGTGACCGTTCCAGTAGAGACAGTAGCGGGAGAAGGGTTCACCGCGCATCAGGCGGCCGCCCAAATCGCGGTAGGCCCCGACATACCAATCCCGGTCGGTCATGGCGAACGTGGCCCCGCACACGGTGGCTTCCTGGCCGGTGGAGAGAGGAAAGGTGCCCGTACGCCCTTGGCGTTGGAGCTTGTGCATGCGTTGATCGGCCTCGCGGGCCAGGCACATCCACCAGTACAGCTTCTTGAGCTCGTCAGGGCTGAGTTGCGGTTCGAGCTTCTCGTCCAGTTTGCCCTTCTCGTCGAGAATCTGGAGGTACGAGATGCTGAAGCGTGCGACTGGCTTGAGCGGCAAGATGGTTCCCTTTCGCGCTGTCCGCCGAAGTCCCGGCCCCTAACTACCCGTGGCAAAAGTTGTAGCACAGGCTTCCAGCCTGTGTTTTCACGGGCAAGATGCCCGTGCCACACCGCTCTTGGCCACTTTCACCACGGGCTGCTAGGGTCGGATAGCCCTAGATCGAAGCCGCACGCTACCCGCTTTCACCCCACCGTCAAGCCCTGCGGGTGAATAACGCACCGACGTGGATGGCGTCGATGATGGCCTGATCGGAGACGCCGGCGGTGCGTACGTACATGGCATAACCCATTGCTTCGGCGTACTTTACGGGCCGTTTATAAGGGAAAACCCGAATGCTCCGCAACGGGGCAGTATCACCGTCTCGGGAGGCGCGCCCGGACGGACGGCTTGTCCGCCTGCGGAAGGGTAGCGCGGAGCTTCGCCGAATCTTCCTCAAGGGCTCTGCGGACAGAAGCTCGTGGAACCCTCCTTGCAATCCACTGCGTCGAGATGGCGGATTCGACGCATGGTATGGTGGCGGGCTTCCGGGCGACCGTAGCCGGGGCCCGGTCAATGGCACCGTGATTGCGATTTTGATGGTTGACACGGCGCGATCGGGGCTTTATACTGGTCACTGCACTTTTACGGGCGATGGGTATGGGCACCGCAGCACCGCAGCACCGCAGCACCGCAGCACCGCAGCACCACAGCCGCCGTCAACTCTCCTAGAAAAGCAGGAATCGTACCACGGCCAGTGCCGTTCCCAGCGAAGCGACCTCACGCTGTTAGACGGAGGTTAGGCCCGGGATTGACAACGGGACGGGCCAAGCTGTTAGAACGACAGGGGATAAGGAGGGGACGGCCTGAACGAGCGTAAATAGGGCGGGACGGGCTGGCGCCCACTCTTGCGAAGTCTCGTCAGCCCGCCCCTAGTGTTGCCCGGAACGGGTCGTTGCCGACCCACCCATGCAACCCTTCCTATTTTAACGCCTTTCTATTGAGAGTCAATAAACGGGTGCGGGCCGATGCCCGCCGCAGTGGCGCCGTGGTCAGCGCCGAGACTCAGCGCCCGATAAGTGGATTGTTGTTTGGGCTGACGGCTTCGTTACCGCGGAGTCCGATGTGTCGTTTCGGAATCAAACCTGGTCATTTTTAAGGAGGATATATCATGAAGGCAACCCTGGCATTGTGTGTACTGGCGATCGCTGCAATGGGCGCGGCGATGCTGAATCCCAGCCCACAATCGACGGACGGTCGAGCGCCCGACGGAGACTTGATCGTCGGCACGCAGATATGGAACACAGCCCCAGAGGAGGATGGGGCGGACGAGGACCAAGAGAAGGGTCCAAGCTCGTTGGACAGCGTTCAGACGTCCGACCACGGTGCAGCCCATGAGGAAGCGGTTCAGGAGAAGCAGGCCCTGATTGAGGCGTTGCAAGAGGGCTGGAGTCCGGAGGCTGAGGTCCCGACGGAGAGTTACGAAGGTCCCGCGGAGGACACCGGCGATGACTTCAATCGGTACGACCCTGCGGATTGCTACGAAGACTTCGAGGGGACCTTCCCGGGAAGCTACTGGTTCGTCGGCGACACGAACTCTAGCAGCGGCAGCGACTACTGGGACGATGTCTCATGCAAGTACTACGAAGGAGGATGGAGCGGCTGGTGTGCCGGGAACGGCAGTCAGACCGACTGCACGACGTACGACAACTCCATGGATGCGTACATGTACGTCGAGGCGGACTACTACGGGTCCACGATCAACGGACGAAACAAGTTGTATTACAAGAGATGGGGCCTCGTTGAAGACTGTTGTGACTACTGGTATCACAGAATCGAGGGCTACATCAACGAGCCGACCCACGGTATGGGTTCGGGCACCCCTGACGCCGTCTATGAAAGCGAGCATTTTGGCGACACGACAGGGTGGGCATCGGGAACGATCACGCTCGGCAGCACCTTCGACCCTTGCTACTACGTACGCGAGATCTTCCGGTTTCACTCCGATAGCAGTGTGACAGATCAGGGCGTGTACATGGACTATATCGAGTTCTGCAATCGGTCCGATACCGATATTCATCCCATTTCCGGCGGATTCACTGGGAGTGGGGGCTACGGCACAACGATCACGTCATGCACGATCACCCCGAACCCGGCGACTTGCGGCCAGGCTGTGGCGTTAAGCGCGGCGGGTCAGGTGCACGGGGCAAGCAGTGGGGACCTGATCAAGCTGACGATCGGGTTCCGGGACGGCTCGGGCCACTGGGTGGGCGGCGATCCGGTGATCGTTTATAGCAGTGTGCCGGGTCAAAGCTGGCAGTCGTGGTCGGGCAGCGCTAGTGTGGCCGCTCCTTCG
>JAZDKM010000087.1:0-3505 GCA_043803085.1 Planctomycetota bacterium | reverse complement strand
GGCGGCTTGCCGCGGCGAAGCATCTTCGGGAAGCCGGACCTCGACCCGTCCCGATCGTGTAACGGGTGTCGTCTGAAAGGCGCGCCGAAGGCCCCGAGCCCCGCCGAGGGGCGGCCGCGCGACCCGTTCACATGGTGAGAGAGGGTTCGCAGGCAGCAACAGCGATAGGGAAGAACATGAACGCCAGGTGTTTTGTCGCGACGGGGGTCTCCGTCCTGCTCGGGGTGGTCTTGCTCGAACCGTTGGCGTACGCCAACGGACCATCGTCTCCCTCCGCCTCGACGCTGCCGGGACCGCAAGCGCGGGACAACCCTCCCACTCCGGCGGAAGCCCAGCCCAAGCCGTTACCAGCCGGCGAAGGCGCCCTCACGTGGCGGAAGTGCAACCGGAAGAAGAGCGCGTGGCAACAGGCGACCATGGCGGCGAACTACGAGAAATATGGCGACCGCTCCGACGCCTGGGACAGCAGAGTTCGTACTCTCGTGGTCAAGCTTGCGGACTACTACTTTGGCGCGGCGGACGGAACGCCCGTAACGGGAGATGAGATAGCCGCGCTGAGCCGTGAGATCATCGATGCCCGGTGCACGGACCCACTGGTGTTCCTGGTGCGGGGACGCACTCTGTTCGACAATGGGGAGAAAGAGGAGGCGCGGCCGTATCTGGGAAACGCTCTTGCCGGGCTGGAGGCGAGCCAGTACCCGCGCCGGTACCTGTACCATGCCGCGCGGTGCGTGGCCGACCTTGAGAAATCCCCGGAGACGGTGGCCACGAAGATGACCTACCTGGCTCAAGCAGCGGCGGATACGGACTTCCGGAACGGCAACCAGCGGCACTACATGGAGCTGTTCTACCAGGAGTTCGACCGTACCGGCGCCGACCGCCTGACGCCGGAGGCGGAGGAGACCTTCTTTAGGGAGTTCAGTCGCACGGAGGCAGAGCCGTGGATTCGCCTGGTTGTGACCGCCCACCAGCACAGCCGGAAAGCCCGGCGGCTCCGGGATGACGGCCGCAGCGTGGGAACCGAGGCGTGGCGGGTGTCGATGTCTGAGGAGTTGCGACTCGCACGGGAGGACCTGGTCAGGGCCCACACGATGCACCCGGAGTTTCCCGAGGCGGCCGCCTTGATGATCCGTGTGGCCTCGGTATCTGACTCGCGCGACGAGGCCCGGGAATGGTTCGAGCGTGCCGTTGCAGCGCACTTCGACTACATGCGGGCTTACGAGAACATGGGGTGGGTGGTGCGGGCGGCGGAAAGTTACAGACCGGCGTACGACTTCGCCGTGGAATGCCTGAACACGAAGCGGTTTGACACCGTCGTGCCGGACCGGTTCCCAGAGGTGGTGTGGGATCTGAGGTGCAACTTCGAGGACGCACAGGACATTTACACCAAGCCGGGCGTGTACGAGAACCTGTGGAGCTACCTGCAGGGGGTGCTGAACGAACCGACCAGGGCCAGCACGCACATCCGCCATAAGAGTTGGTTCGTCAGCATTGCGGCTAACGCGGGCAGGTACGAGGATGCGAGAAAGCTCCTTGACGAACTTGGCGGCCAGGTTGACTTGGTGGCCCTGGGCGGCTCTGGCGGGAAGCCGCAGGCCCTGATTGGCGAAGTCCGCCTCCGCACGGGGCCATTCAAGGACGAGTTTGCGAAGGCCGAGGCCCTGTGGAGTGCGGATCGCTCGCTGGAGGCGCTGCCCGTCTACCAGGCGATCTATGACAAGACCGCGGATGACCCGATGGCGCGTTTCTGCCTTGACCAGCGGTTGGCAGCACTGCGCCTGAAGGAAGCTTTTCTGAAAGGCGAGTGGGTCGGCCTCAGCCCACCTCAGGACATGGCGGGGTGGCCCGCGGTCCTCGGTACGTGGGAGGTGGAACCGGACGGGACGTTCAAAGGCGGGCAGGCTGATCCCAACAAAGGGGCCTGGGCTATGTTGGCGTGCCCCCTGCGGCCGGGGCCGTCTTACGAGATCGAGGGGGAGATGGAGTCGAGCCGTGGCGGCGCTCTTGTCCTCAAACACGGCTGGCGGCTGAACGTTTTCGCGTCCTTTGGCATGGACGTGAGAGGCAATGGCGTGTGGTTGGGCGATGGGTTTGCACGGTGGGGGAAAAGCCGCGTGGACCCCGCGTGGTGCTACAGCCCCAAAGTCAGCCTCGGCAAGGTCAACCGGTTCCGGGTCCAGATTCGAGACTCCCGGATCACGGCACACGTCAATGACGAACCGGTCTTCTATGAACGTGAGGTGCCGAAGGATTGGTGGGATGTGAAGGGTGGCGGACTTGCTTTCACGACGTGGAACGCCACGGAACCAAGGGCCGTGGCGTTCCGGAATGTGAGGCTCCGCCGCCTTGGACCAGACGCGCCGTCCGTCGCTGAAGTGCCCGGACCCGCCTTACAGGGCGACGCCGCGAAATGGCTTGACCGTGTGGTCGGCACGTATCGCGGTTCGATGACCAGCGGCCCGGGCACATCGCCGGTGACGACGGTGTTCACGAAGTCTGCAGACGGTGCCTTGACGGGCCGCTACGAGATCGCGCAAGACGGGAAGGTCGTCACCGGAAAACTATCCGACATTCAAGCCACCGGCGTCGCCACGCTCCGCTGCAAGTGGCAGGACAATTTCGGTCAAGGCGCGCTGACGTTGTCGTTCACGGAAGATGCGGGAAAATTCGAGGGGACATGGGACGTGCTCGGGGCCGGTCAGGGCCTGACGTGGAACGGCGCGAAGACAGAGTCTCCCAGCAGGGCTGCAGCCAAACCGTAGGTGAGAGGGCCCGGCCGAGGCCGCCTTCGTCGAGAAACTGAGCTCGATCATCTTGAAGTACCGGCAGGAACACAACACCCCGGCCCCCGCCCCGCTCCCTGCTGTCCGGGCCGCGTCCGCGCCGGAACCGGACGGGGCGACGCCGGGCGCAGGCAAGCCCGGCGGCGGTGCCGACACTGCCGACCAGAAGTCGGCCAAGCAGAAGCCGGCCGCCGAGGGGAAGAAGGAATAGCCGCCGGGCGCTCGTTCCATTGGCGCTGGGATCATGAACGTCCAACAGCGAAATGAAACGCCGTGCGAGCGCGGTCGGCTTCCCTGACGGGACCTAGCCCGAGTTTCCGGGTTAGCGGATAACTTACCGTGGAAGTCGTTCAGTGACAATGGGTAGCGCAGATCGATGCCTATCCCCTAAAGATGGCAACCGCAGTTTGGGACGTAATTGAGAGACAATCGTGGGCCATAATCGCGCTTGACATTCGACAATATATGCCCTAAATTATGCTCAGGCGATGGAGGGCCTGAGCATGGAACGGTTGGAGGCGAAGAAGATCAGTGGGAAGACATACTACTACTACTCAAAGTGGGGGTGGAGCGGTGGGAGGTGCAAAAGACTGTGGCAGAAATATCTGGGACGCCTGGCCGACATCGCCAAGGCGGTCGACGGTGGGCCTGTGCCTCTGTATGCCGAGGTGTTCGAGTTCGGGCTGCCTACGGCGGTTTGGATGGAGGCACAGCGGCAGGCG
>JAZDKM010000086.1:0-2720 GCA_043803085.1 Planctomycetota bacterium | reverse complement strand
TCAGTGGCGCGTTGGGGCTAGGTTCGCACCAGGACCCCGTACCCAGAGGGGCTTTACCGGATCGGGGAATCCCATCTGTACGTCAGCCGGGGGATCGGAACGACGGGCACGCCCGTTCGTCTGAATGCGCGGCCCGAGGTGACGATCTTCCACCTGACCTAACCTGATCCCGAAAGGACGCTGAACCGCAATGAGGCCAAGATCGCCAAGGCGATGACGTCTCGCCGCGGCCGGCAACCACCGACGCGCCTGGAGATGTTTCGGAAAGACCTGGCCCCCTGGTTTGTGTCCACCGCACTGCGTATTCTGTCGGGAGGGAGGTGAGATGTCGGGGATCCGGATGTAACCCGCCTTACGGGACAGGAGGAGACAATGAATCTCGCAATGGGCAACAAGAACGTGGTGATCGGCCTGGTGGTGATTCTGCTGTTCCTCGCCATGAGCGTGCACATCGAACGGACCGCGAGCCAGATTGCCTTCAACGCCAAGGCGGCGGCCGCGGTTGTCGATACCAAGAACAACTCCCCCAATCTCCTCGAGCACCAGATTACCGACGTCCGCAAGGGGCCCGCCTACCGGACCGGCGGCATCTATTTCACGAACTACTACGCCGCGTCCTACGTGCCGGTGCCCAACAATTTCTATTTCACCGCCTACAACATGCGACTGTACGCTTGGATCTTTGCGCTCTTCGGCATCGCCGTGGGATTCAGCGTGGGGATCCAGACCCCGGCGAGCCTCGCGCTACGCCAGTCGGCGTCCTGGCTGGCAGTCCTCGGGGTGGTCCTGTATCCCATTCGCGACGTGTATTTCTTCTGGGGGCGCTGGATGGACCCAGCGTTTTCCGGAGGGTGGGTGTCGCAGGTCGTCTATCCTCTGAAGATGCTCGGCGGCGTCGCCATGGGGCTGGCCCTGCTTCTGTCCCTGGTGGTCTTTGTTCAGGGGTCGAGGGAGGCCGCGGCTCAAACCAGGAAGTAGACAAGTTTTCCATCCGGCGAGCCGGGCGGTCACGGCCGGGATCGGCGGATCGGCATGCTTTGACCGGACGGCGGACCTTCTTCCAAAAGATTGCGGCCCGTCCCCACGCTTTCGGGGGCGGGCCGTTCACGTCCAATGGCGCCCGGCCCGGTCTGGGGCCTTTCGGCAGATTGTCCTTCACACCTGCAGCGCGGTTGCGGCGTGCTCGGTTTCGTCGAGGAAGACCCCGCTTGGGCCGTGGCTCGTCCCCCCTCCCATCATCCTCGATCCCCACAGGGCTTTTGCCTTGACATGGTCTCCCAGCCTGTGACATCGTTTGCCCCGCTGTCGCGGGCGTCCCCGGAATAGCGGAGGCCAAATGCCCACTCTCAACAGGTGCCCCCTTGTGTTTGCCCTGATCTCCCCTCGCCAAACCGACCTGTAGCGTTTCCTCATGGCCAGCGCCCCCCCTCCAGAACACCGGACCTTCAAGCTCGTCTCGCTGATTCCGAGCGTGTACCTGCCGACCTTCCTCTTTTCAATCGGCCAGGGCGCTGTCTTGCCAATCATCCCGCTCTTTTCCCTTGAACTGGGCGCCTCAGTGGCCGCGGCTGCTGTCGTCATGGGGATGCGTGGCCTTGGCTTGATCCTCTTCGACCTGCCGAGTGGTGTCGCCGTGTCCCGCTTCGGTGATAAAGGCGCCATGGTTGCCGGCACGGCTATGGTGGCCGTCGTTGCCGTCGGCGCCTCCTTGACCAGGTCGGTGGCCGTCCTGTCCGCTCTCATGCTGGTCATGGGCGGCGGCTGGGCTTTCTGGCAGGTCGCCCGACTCGCCTACGTCAGCGAGGTCACTCCCAATGAGCAGCGCGGCCGCGCCGTGTCGCTCGTCGGCGGGGTGAACCGGGCGGGCAACTTTGTGGGACCAATCCTCGGTGGATTCCTCGGCAAGTATTACGGCCTTGAATCGGCGTTCTACGCCCAAGCGGTGATGGGTCTCGCCGCCTCGGCGGTGATGTTTATCGTCGTCCGCACGAGTTCCGGCTCGGAAGACCTCGGCGGGCACGGCATCGGCGGACGTCTCATCGCCACCGTTGTCAAGCACCGGGAAGTTTTCCTCAGTGCCGGCTTTGGCGTGATCGCCATCCAACTCCTGCGAAACGGCCGCCAGGTCTTCCTGCCCCTCTGGGGCAACGGGATCGGCCTCGACGTCGCCCAGATCGGCCTCGTCTTCGGCATCTCCTCTTTCCTCGATACCTGGCTGTTCTATCCCGTCGGCTACGTGATGGACCGTTGGGGCCGCAAGTGGGCGAGCGTACCGAGCCTACTCACGTTGGCACTCGGGTTCCTCATCCTGCCGGCGACGAGCGAAGTGTACGGCTTCGCCCTCGTGGCGATTTTGATGGGAATTGGCAACGGCCTTGGGGCAGGGCTCGTCATGACCCTCGGTGCCGACTTCGCGCCGGTGGATCGGCGGGGTGAATTCCTCGGGGTGTGGCGGTTCATCGGCGATTTGGGCGTGGCCGGTGGGCCTTTCGCCGTAAGCGTCATCGTTGGCGTGGCGAGCCTCGGACTGGCCTCGATCCTCAGCGCCGGTCTCGGGTTCGCGGGGGCGGCGGCAATGTGGCTGCTGGTCCCGGAAACGCTCCATCGATGGCGGCCGCGCGTCCTCGAGTCCGAGAGGGTCAGGGCCGTCTCGGCGAGCAGTGAGTCGGGAGGATCGGCAAATCCGCCGCCGGCCCGTCCTCGCTGACGACCACCCGATC
>JAZDKM010000085.1:0-2283 GCA_043803085.1 Planctomycetota bacterium | reverse complement strand
CGTGCCGATCACGCCGCTCTACGAGTACTTTCCGCTCGGCTTCAAAACGCTGCAAAGATTTCTCACCGACCGAGGCCACAAAGTCGAAATCGCGAACATCAGCAGCTTGCTGCTCAAGTACCCCGGCCTCGATCTGGAGGCGCTGCTGCAAGCGGCCGAAGTGCGCTTGTTCGGCATCGACCTGCATTGGATGGTGCACGTTCAGGGGAGCCTGGCCCTGGCCGCTTTGGTGAAGCGGCTGCACCCGGGGATCCCGATTGTTTTCGGCGGCATGTCGGCGACCTATTTCGCCCACGAACTGATCCGCTATCCGGCCGTCGATCTGGTGATGCGGGGCTACGACACCCACGAACCGATGGCGGCCCTGCTCGATGCCCTCAAGGGGGACCGCAATCTCGCTGGGGTTCCCAACTTGCTCTGGAAGACCGCTTCCGGACAGGTCATGGACAACGGGCTTACGCATGCCCCCGGGCGACTCGAGGTCGGCGTGGACTGGTCCAACATCCCGCGGGCGGATCCCCGGGAGGTCCTGCCCATCTGCGAACTGCTCTCGACGCAGAGCGTGGGCTGTGCCCATAATTGCGGATGGTGCGGAGGATCGCGCGCTGCCTTCCAGCGGGTCTACGGGAGCAGGCGCCACCTCGTGCACAAGACCCGCACGGCGATCCGATCCGAATTCGAAACCCTACGACGGAGTCCCGACGCCGACGCCTATCATCTCTACGCGGTGGGGTCTTACAACGAAACGAAGGACCGGTTCCGGCTCTTTCTGGATCGGGTCGCTGAATCGAACTTGAAATCAGTCAGCTATGAGTGTTTCTATTTACCACCCGACGTTGTGCTTCGGGACATGGTGCGGGCCCACCCCCGGACGGTGATCACCCTTTCACCGGAGAGCCACGACCTGCGGGTGGCCCGGCTCGCCGGCCGCGGGGTCTACACCCAGGATGAAATGGAGCGCTGGATCGAGCGGGCCTTGGACTGCGGCATCCACCAGATCGACGTGTGGTACTTCATCGGCATGCCCGAACAGAACGAGGCCTCTGTTTTCGCCACGGTGGACTACTGTCACAAACTGCTCCGGCGTTTCCGGGGCCGGCGCGTCGTCCCGCTGTTGTGCCCCATGATCCCGTTCCTCGATCCGGCGTCGTCGTTCTTTGAGGATCCTGAGCGCCACGGCTACCGCGTGTTCTACCGCACCCTGGAAGAACATCGCCGCGGCATGATGCGTGCCTCCCTGATCCATCGGATCAACTACGAAACCCGCTGGTTGTCACGGGCCGACTTGGTACGGGTGGGCTACACCACCGTTCGGCGGCTCACGGAGATCAAGGGAGAAGTCGGTTTGCTCCCCGCCGGCCTCGCTGAATCCGTGATCGCCAGGATCGACGACGCCCTCCGGTTCATCGAGGTCGTTCACGCCGTGGATGAGATCGCGGACGAGAAGACGCGGCTTCGGGAACTGGAGCGCATCGGCGAGGAGATTCGCAGGCGGAACGACGAGGTTTTCTTCTCCGGCGTCGCCAACCAGGCCGTTCCGATCCTGCGAAAAGCCGGCGGCCGTTGGTTCGACGAAATCCCCTGGGACGCCCGAGCGCTCGAAGCTGCCAACGAACCGCTATCCTCAGGAAGCGGAACGTCGATTGCGGATTGCGGATTGCGCATTGCGGATTTCCAGGGCAATAAGCCGCGCCCGTCAGCCCGGATTCTGCGGTAGATCACTCGGGTCAGGCAGAATTATACCAGGTCTAGTTTGAAAGTGCCGTTTCAAGCCAAGCGGAACGGCACACGGGGCGAATGCGGTCGGATTCCTGGGTAAAGCGGTTCCAGGCTTCGCAGGCGGCGGCGTAGAGCGCCGCGCGGTCCGCGTACACCCGGTTGGCAAGGTAGTGGCTCTTGAGGAATAGCCACGCGGGTTCCATCGCATTCAGCTCGGGCGCGTAGGCGGGCAAGGGCATCAGGGTGATGTTCGGTGGCACCCGCAATCCCTTGCTGACGTGCCACCCGGCGTTATCCAGGATCAGCACCACCTGCACGTCCGCAGCGCTCGACCGGCTGAGGTCTTGCAGATGCAGGTTCATGCAGACGGTGTCGCTGGTGGGCATGATCCAGCCGATGGCCGCGCCCGTGGCCGGGCAGGCCGCGGCTTGGCGTAGCTCATCCCCAGAGTGCGGTGCAGGAAGTAGTAGACGCTGGAGCGGGCGTACGGGGTCTGGAACTCTTCCCGCAGAATCCGGCGGAGGTCCACGCCGCGCAGCGTGCAGACGTGATCCTCGGGCCGGG